>NZ_JBOFYU010000231.1:0-10409 GCF_051654825.1 Clostridium sp. | reverse complement strand
GTAGAGGAAACACTCCTTTCCATTCCGAACAGGACAGTTAAGCTCTACAGCGTCAATGGTACTGCATGGGAGACTGTGTGGGAGAGTAGAACGTCGCCAGGTTACAATAAGAGTCGAATTACGGCTCTTATTTTTTTGCGTAAATTTAGAATTGTTCTTCTATATATAGCAAATAATAAATAATAATAAGCTATGTGGTTTAAAATAAATTTGTTAATAAAATAACATTTTCTATTTACTTTATATCTAGTTAGGTGTATTATTTATTTAAGGATAGTGATTATTGATTAATAAAGGTTTTTATATAGAGGAGGATTAATTATGAAAATTGTTTTAGTAGGATGTACACATGCAGGAACAGCTGCGGTAGTTAATTTAAAGGAGCTTCATCCAGAAAGTGAAATAACAATATATGAAAAAAATGATAATATATCATTCTTATCATGTGGAATAGCACTTAGTGTTGGTGGTGTAGTAACTGAACCGGAAAAGTTATTTTATAATTCACCTGAAAACTTAGCTAAGTCAGGTGTAAATACTAGAATGAATCATGAAGTTTTAGACATTGATTTTGATAATAAAGTTATGAAAGTAAAAAATTTATTAACAGGCGAAGAATTCAGTGATAATTACGATAAATTAATATTAACTTTAGGATCATGGCCAATAGTACCTAAATTTGAAGGTGGAGATTTAGAAAATATAGTTTTATGTAAAAATTATGATCATGCAAAAGCTATTATAGAAAAGACAGAAGAAGCTAGAAATGTAGTAGTAATAGGTGCTGGATACATTGGAGTAGAATTAGCTGAAGCTTTTGAAATGAAAAAGAAAAATATTACTTTAATAGATGCTGAAGAAAGAATAATGGCTAAGTATCTTGATAAAGATTTTACAGATATAGCAGAAAAGGAATTCTCAGATAGAGGAGTAAACTTAGTTTTAGGAGAAAAAGTTAAGAAATTCAATGGAGATAATGGTAAGGTTTCAAGTGTAGAAACTGATAATGGGACTTACGAAGGTGATTTAGTTATCTTATGCATAGGATTCGCCCCTAGCACTAATTTAGTAAAGGGAAAACTAGAAACTCTTCCTAATGGAGCTATAATAATAGACGAATATATGAGAACAAGTAGAGAAGATGTTTATGCAGCAGGAGATTGTTGTGTTGTAAAATATAATCCAGCTGATGATACTAGATATATTCCTTTAGCAACTAATGCGGTTAGAATGGGAACTTTAGTAGCTAGAAATATTGTAAAACCTACTTTAAAATATATGGGAACTCAAGGGACTTCAGGTATCAAAATATATGATCAATGTATTGCAGCTACAGGTTTAACTGAAGAAATGGCAAAGGCTACAACAAACTTTGATGTAGATAGTGTTACTTTAAAAGATAATTATAGACCTGAATTTATGCCTACATTTGAAGAAGTTACATTAAAATTAGTATTTGATAAAAATACTAAAGTAATATTAGGCGGTCAAATAATATCAAAAGTTGATTTAACTCAATTTATGAATACTTTATCTGTAGTTATACAAAATAAAATGACATTAGAAGAATTAGCAATGACAGACTTCTTCTTCCAACCACACTTTAATAAACCATGGAGCTTATTAAACTTAGTAGCTCTTAAAACTTTATAGTCAAAAGAAAAACTGTAATCAAAGGAGTGATTACAGTTTTTTTATTACAAAAAAATTTAATTATCATACTACACAAAAATATTCATAAATATAGATATAAGGCATAGAAATTATAAATTATATTATAAAGAATTAAGTGGGTGTATTTAATTGGGAGGAGTGGGAATATGAGAGTATTAATGGTAACATCAGAAGCAAATCCATTTATTAAGACTGGTGGACTAGGCGATGTTATGGGAGCATTACCTCAGTCACTAGAGCGTAAGGGTGTAGAAGTTTGTGTAGTAATACCTAACTATAAAGATATAGATGATACGTATAAAGATGAATTTAAATTTGTAAAAAGTTTTAGTGTAAAGGTAGGATGGAGAGAGCAATATTGTGGTGTATATAAATATAAATATGATGGTATAGAGTATTATTTTTTAGATAATGAATATTACTTTAATAGAAATGGAATATATGGACACTATGATGATGCTGAAAAATTTGCATTTTTTGATAGAGCAGCATTAGAACTTATTAAAGAAATAAATTGGAAGCCTGATATTATCCAGTGTAATGATTGGCAAACAGGAATGATACCAGTTTTATATAAATTAGAATATGAAAATATTGATTTTTATAGAGGGATTAAGACTTCTTTTGTAATTCATGACATACTTTTTCAAGGAATATTCCCACCAGAAATATTACCAGAATTATTTGGTTACGACTATGAGCCATTTTTAAATAAGAGCTTAGAAATGCATGGTGGTGTAAGCTTTATGAAGGGTGGAATAAATTATTGTGATCAAATATTAACGGTAAGTCCAAGTTATGCAAAGGAAATACAAAAACCTGAATACGGAAAGAATTTAGATGGGCTATTAAGAAGCAGGGGATATGCACTTAAGGGGATTTTGAATGGTATAGATTATGAAAAATATAATCCTAGTACAAGTAAAGATATATATTTGAATTATGCTACCAATTCGATATATAACAAGGATATAAATAAGGAAAATTTACAAAGAGATTTAGGATTGCCTGTAAATAAGGATATACCAATCATAGGAATGGTATCTAAATTAACACATCTAAAAGGTTGTGATTTAGTAATTAGCATGCTTGATATGTTATTACAACAAAATGTACAAGTTGTTATATTGGGAACAGGTGATTATTTATATGAGGAAACATTTAAAAATTTTAAAATTAGATATCATGATAAAGTATCTGTAAATATAAAAAATGATAATAATTTAGAACACAAGATATATGCAGGTGCAGATATGATATTTGCACCATCATTATATGAAGCATGTGGATTTGAACAAATGATAGCTTTAAGATATGGAACCCTTCCTATAGTTAGAGAGATTGGAGGACTAAAAGATGCAGTTTCTCCATATAATCGATATACGGGGATAGGGAATGGTTTTGGATTTAAAAATTACAATGCAAATGAACTAAGAGAAGTAACGCAATATGCGTTAGAAGTATATAATGATAAACATGCTTGGAATTCATTAGTTTTACAAGCTATGAGATGTGAAAATAGTTGGGATAAAGCAGCAGAAGAATATAAAGCATTATATAAAGGATTAGTAGGAATGTAATTAAAATTCAGCTATTAGGGGGTAATAAATATGCTAGATATAGATAAGAAATCATTAAAGAGAGATTATAAGAGAAAATTTTTAGAATTACATGGGAAGCAGTTAGATGAGGGAAGTAATTTTCAAAAATATGAAGCTTTAGGGAGTTTAGTCAGAGATTATGTTACAAAGGAATGGATGAAAACTAATAATAAATACAATAAAACTGGAGAAAAACAAGTATATTATTTCTCAATGGAGTTTTTATTAGGAAGATTATTAGGGGATGCATTATTGAATTTAGGTATTAGAGAAAAGTGTCGTGAAGTATTAGGAGAATTAAATATAGATTTAGATGAATTAGAGAACTTAGAACAAGATCAGGGATTAGGAAATGGTGGTTTAGGAAGATTAGCAGCTTGTTTTTTAGATTCTATGGCATCATTAAATATTCCAGGTCATGGATGTGGAATAAGATATAAGTATGGATTCTTTGAACAAAAAATTATAGATGGAAAGCAAGTAGAGGTACCAGATAAATGGTTAAGGGACGGAAATGTATGGGAACTTAAAAAAAGTGAAAAAAGTGAAATAGTTAAGTTTGGTGGGGAAATAAAGACAGAATCAGTAAATGGAAATATTACTTTTACTCATGTTAATTATGAACCAGTTTTAGCAGTTCCATATGATACCCCAGTTGTAGGTTATGAAAATGAAGTTGTAAACACATTAAGACTATGGAGTGCTGAGCCAGTTTCAAATGAGTTTGATTTTTCATCATTTAATAGAGGTGAGTTTTTAAAAGCTATAGAATATAAAAATTCAGTTGAAGCAATATCATTAGTGTTATACCCTGAAGATTCATTTTATGAAGGAAAGATGCTTAGATTAAAGCAACAATATTTCTTTGTATCAGCAGGATTACAAAGCATTATAAGACACTATAAAAAGCATAATGGGAACATTTTAGAATTAGATGAAAAGATAGCAATTCATATTAATGATACACATCCTACGTTAGCGATTCCTGAGTTAATGAGAATACTTGTTGATGAGGAAGGGCTAGATTGGGAAGTAGCTTGGAGAATAACACAGAATACAGTTTCTTATACTAATCATACTATATTAGCAGAAGCTTTAGAAAAATGGCCGATAAGTATGTTTAAAAAGTTATTACCAAGAATCTATATGATAGTTGATGAAATAAATGAAAGATATTGTGCAGAACTATGGAACAAGTATATAGGTCAATGGGATAAGATATCTAGAATGGCTATAATAGGAGATGGATATGTAAGAATGGCTAACTTGGCTATAGTTGCTAGCCATAGTGTTAATGGAGTTGCTAAACTTCATACTGAAATATTAAAGAAAAAAGAGATGTCAGATTTTTATTATTTATATCCTAATAAGTTTAACAATAAAACAAATGGTATAACTCATAGAAGATGGCTATTAAAATGCAATCCAAAGTTAACAGAGTTATTAAAGGAAACCATAGGAGATAGCTTTGTTAAACATCCTACAGATTTAGAGAATTTTGAAAGGCATCTAGGTGATAATGAAGTATTAGATAGATTGTCAAGAATAAAGTTAGATAATAAAAAGGTATTAGCGGAAGAGATATATAAGACAAAGGGAATTATAGTTGATCCTAACTCAGTTTTTGATGTACAAGTAAAGAGAATTCATGCATATAAAAGGCAAACGTTAAATTGTTTAAGAATAATGGATTTATATAATAAGTTAATAGATAATCCGAATCTAAATATTCAACCGAGAACATTTATTTTTGCTGGTAAGGCAGCACCTGGATATTTCTTAGCTAAAAATATAATTGAACTTATAAATAGTATAGCGCACAAGGTTAATAATGATTCAAGAGTTAATGACAAAATAAAGGTTGTTATGATGGATAACTATAGAGTATCCTTAGCAGAAAAAATAATTCCAGCAACAGATTTAAGTGAACAAATATCTACTACTACTAAGGAGGCATCAGGTACTTCAAATATGAAGTTTATGATGAATGGTGCAGTTACTATAGCAACATTAGATGGGGCAAATATAGAAATAAAGGATGAAGTAAAAGAAGATAATATCGTAATATTTGGGTTAACAGCTGATGAGGTTCTTGATTATTATAAAAACGGTGGATATTGTTCTTGGGATATATATAATAGCGATTCTAGAGTAAAGAGAATTATGGATGATTTAGTTAATGGGACTTACTCAAAGGATAGAAATAAATTTAAAGTTATAAATGAGAATCTATTAAATTATAATGATGAATTTTTTGTATTAAAAGATTTTGATGCATATATTAGAGCTCAAGATAAGGTAGATAAACTATATAATGATGTGTATAATTGGCAAAGAATGTGTGGAGTTAATATTGCTCATTCAGGAATTTTCTCATCAGATAGAACTATAAAGGAATATGCTACAGGTATATGGGGCTCAGGCGTTCTTTATAAGAATTTATAGGAGGAATCTGTATGGAAGAGATAAAAGCTATTCATGATTCTCAAAATATAAAATATAGAAGTCCATTTGGAGCTGTCGATGAGGGACAAAAGGTTAAAGTACTTTTTACACTAAATATTGAAGCAACTGTATATTTACATCTTCGTTATTTTAATGGAGAGCAGCATGATGTTGAAATGAACCGTGTATATAATGTTGATAAAGATTTTAATACTTTTGTTGGATATATAAATACTAATAGCTCAATTGGTATTGTAAATTATTATTTTAAAATAGTACACGGATCTAATGTATTTTATTATGGTAATAATGATGAGGTGTTAGGCGGATTAGGAAGACTATACTACAATAATCCTAAAGAATATCAAATAACTGTTTATAAGAAAAGAGAAGTTCCAACCTGGTATAAGGAAGGAATAATATATCAAATATTTGTAGATAGATTTTTTAATGGTAATGATGATGGAAAAATTAATAATCCTAAAAAAAATAGCTTTATATACAGTAGGTGGGAAGATAATCCTATGTATATAAAAGACAAGGATGGTAGAGTAGTTAGATGGGATTTTTATGGTGGTAATTTAAAAGGTATAAAGAAAAAACTAGGCCATATAAAGGATTTAGGTGCATCAATAATATATTTAAATCCAATATTTGAATCTTCTAGTTGTCACAAATATGATACTGGAGACTATGAGAGAATAGATTCAATGTTTGGAACTGAAGCGGATTTTAAAAATTTATGTGATGAAGCAGAAAGAATGGGGATTAAAATAATTTTAGATGGAGTATTTAGTCATACTGGAGCAGATAGTAAGTATTTTAATAAATATGGGAACTATCATGAGATAGGGGCTTATCAATCTAATGAATCACCGTATTATAGCTGGTATAAGTTTAATGAATACCCACATAATTATGAAGCTTGGTGGGGAATTGACAATATGCCTAACGTAGATGAGTTAAATCCTAGTTATCTAGATTATATAGTAACAGGAAAAAATTCAATAATAGAAAAGTGGATGAGACTAGGTGCCAGTGGATGGAGATTGGATGTAGCAGATGAATTACCAGACTTATTTATTTGTAAGGTAAAAGAAAAGATGTTATCAACAAAAGAAGACAGTGTATTAATTGGTGAGGTTTGGGAAGATGCATCTAATAAAGTTAGTTATTCAAAAAGGCGAGAATACCTATTTGGAAATGAGTTAGATTCAGTTATTAATTATCCATTAAAGGATATAATAATAAACTTCTTAAATGGAGGATTAAAATCTACAATATTTATAAAAAGGTTCATGAGTTTATATGAAAATTATCCAAGTGATAATTTCTATAGTTGTATGAATGTTTTAGGTACTCACGATACTAGAAGAATATTCACAGAGGTAGGAGAAAATACAGAGCTATTGAAACTAGCTATATTATTACAAATGACTTTACCTGGAGTTCCACTTATATATTATGGTGACGAAGTAGGGTTAACTGGTGAGAAAGATCCTGATAACAGGAAGCCATATCCGTGGGATAATCATAATAATAAAATACTATCATATTATAAGAAATTTATTAGTATTAGGAATAACAGTGAAATTATAAAAAAGGGTAGTTTTAAAGGGTTAGAAAGTCAAGATGATGTTTTAATATATGAGAGAGAGTATAAGGATACAAAAATAATAGTAGTAATAAATTCAAGTGGAAAAAATGTTAATTTGAAATTAAGTAATATATATAAGATATTTGAAAGTTTAGAAGATAGTAATAGGTATGTTCCTGTTGGAGGAATACTAGATTTATCTGTGAGTGCATATGGATATAAGATAATAAAATCAATATAAAAAATAAATGAACATCGGGGGTAACCTCGATGTTCATTTATTAAAAGTATTAATAGATGTCATATAAATATAAGTATGAACATACTTATATAATGAAAAGGTATTATGTTGATAAAATCAAAATTAATATAGATGTTTATAGAAAGGGGTAATGGGGGTATGGGAAAGAGTGAAATAATTGCTATGATACTAGCAGGTGGACAGGGATCAAGGCTTGGAGTATTAACTAAAAAGTTAGCGAAGCCGGCAGTACCTTTTGGAGGTAAATATAGAATTATAGATTTTGCACTTAGTAATTGCTCAAATTCTGGAATTTATAAGGTAGGCGTATTAACACAATATAAGCCTTTAGAATTAAATTCGCATATTGGTATAGGAGCAGCATGGGATTTAGACAGAAGAGACGGTGGGGTAAGTATATTACCACCTTATCAAGAAGAAGAGGGTGGAGAATGGTATAAGGGAACTGCAAATGCAATATATCAAAATATAGAATATATTGATACGTATAACCCTAAATATATATTGATCTTATCAGGAGATCATATATATAAGATGAACTATGAAGAAATGCTTAAGTTTCATAAGCAAAAAGAAGCAGATGCTACTATTGCAGTAATAAATGTTACAAAAGAAGAGGCAAGTAGATTTGGAATAATGAACACAAATGAAGATTTATCAATATATGAGTTCGAAGAAAAACCTGCGAAGCCAAAAAGTACTAATGCATCAATGGGTATATATATATTTAGTTGGGAAGCCTTAAAAAAGATTTTATTAGAGGATGAAAAGGATGAAAATTCAAGTAATGATTTTGGTAAAGATATAATTCCTAAGATGTTGAAAGATGGTAGAAGATTAGTGGCATATCCTTTTAAGGGGTACTGGAAAGATGTTGGTACAATAAAGGGATTGTGGGAATCTAATATGGATTTATTAAAATCAAATAACACTTTAAATTTATATGATAGAGAGTGGAAGATATATTCTAATAATAAGGTAAGACCAGCTCAATATATTGGTAGTGAAGCGGATGTAAAGAAATCATTAATCGTTGAAGGTTGTATAATTAAGGGAGATATAAATAATTCGGTATTATTTCAAGGGGTAGAGGTTGGTCATAATAGCATAATAAGAGATTCAGTAATAATGCCAGATACAAAGATTGGTGATAATGTCATCATTCAAAAAGCAATTATAGGAAGCGGTGCAGTAATAGAAAATGAGTGTAAAATTGGAGATGGAGAAAAAATAGCAATAATAGCTGCAAATGAGGAAGTTAAATATGGAACTACATTAGAACCAGCAGAATCTTTATAATAGGGAGGAAAAAATGTGGATAGCTGCTTAGGTATAATAAATTTAGATGAAAAAGAGAATAATATGGGTCATTTAGTAAAGAACAGATTATTAGCTACTGTTCCAATAGCTGGAAGGTATAAAGTTATAGATTTTATTTTATCCAATATGACTAATTCTGGAATAAGTGAAATTGGAATATTTACAAAAAATAGTGCAGCAAGTTTAATTAATTATCTATCTAATGGTAAGGCATGGGATTTAGATAGAAAAAGAGATGGATTAAGGGTATTTAATTTTGGAAATAATGACCTTATGTATGATGATGTGCATAATTTTATTGAAAACATAGAGTTTTTTGAAAAAAGTAATAGTGAGTATGTTTTATTAGCACCTTCATATATGGTATGTAATATAGATTATTCAAATGTTATAAAACATCATAAAAGGGAAGATAATGATATAACGGTAGTTTATAAGAATATAAGTAAAGATGAAGATAATTTTATAAATTGTAAAACAATAGGATTTGATAAAAATTATAGAGCAAGAGAATTTTCAGATGAAAATAAATTCTATAATGTAAATATGGAAATGTATTGTATGAGAAAAGATGTATTTGTAAATATAATTCATCATTGTGTGTTAAGTGGATTATATAAAAAAGTGACAACATTTATTGAAGAAAATTTAAAATTAATGAAAGTTGGGGGATATGAATTTAAAGGATATTTAGCTTGCATTAATTCTGTTGAAACATATTTTAAATCTAATATGAAAATGTTAGATAGGGATATAAATGAGGAGTTATTTCATAGTGAGAAGCAAATTTATACTAGAGAACAAAACGAGCCATTTAGCAAATATACAGAGTGCAGTGATGTAAGAAACTCAATTGTTGCTAATGGATCATATATTGAGGGAAATATACAAAATTGTGTTATAGGAAAAAAAGTGTATATTGGGAAAGGTGTTAAGCTTAGAAATTGCATAATACTAAGAGACTCAGTAATTAGAGATGGCGTTATTTTAGATTCGGTAATTGTTGAAAAAGATATAGATATTAATAATGGGTATAAGTTAATAAAAAATAACAAAATACCTATAATAGTATCAAGTTAAGGATTATAAGTGGAAAGTCCTTCTTTATTTTAAGGAGGACTTTTTTATGTTACTATATATTATTCTGATAACTCAACCAGGTGTATCAATAGTGAAAATATGAAGAAACTGAGAGAAAAATAGAGGTATATAGCTAATAAATATATGAGAAGTTAAAATATTATAAATAGATGTTTGATTTTCGTGGTAAGATAAATATCGTTCCAGTGAGGAACAAACAAAAACCACTAAATAAGATGAATTTTCGACAGAAAAAACTTTTTAAAAAGTTGTTGACAAGAAAGGGCATCGGTGGTAAGATAAACAAGTCGCTTAAGGGCGATGAAGAAAATGGTCTTTGAAAATTGAACAGAATAAAAGTTAAGTAATAACCAGCAATTCTTTTGAGAGTCTTAAAAAAGACTCAAAGTAATTTGAGCAACAGATTAAA
>NZ_JBOFYU010000230.1:0-4667 GCF_051654825.1 Clostridium sp. | reverse complement strand
TTTGTTCTTGAAAATAAGATAAATCATCTAAGCAAGTTACTTTTGATGACCAAGAGCTACTTAAAATATTTTTGCATATATTAGAAGCTGTTTTTATAAACCAAGCCTTTTCATGTTGAAGATTTTCGAACTTAGGATTATATCTAATAAATTTTATAAATGTTTCTTGAGTAGCTTCTTCAGAATCATGTATGTTTTTTAAATGTAGTACACAAATTTTAAAAACCATATCAACTTGTCTAGCATAAGTTTTTTCTAATTCATTCATTAATGAACCTCCTTACACATTAAATACAATTAACTTATCTATATTGTTGCAAAAAAATAAAAAAAATATTTTTTATTTTAAATAATTAAAACTATAGAATAAATTTAAATAAAAGTAAGGGAATAAAAATAAAGAGTATAGTAATAATACTAGTGAACGTAATGCAGGAACAATTACAGCTAGTATGTTTATAGAGGAGGTTGTTCAACTTATAAATACTGACAGTATAATCTGTAAAATATTTTAAGGTAATTTTAAGGATTTCTTAACTAAAACGCAAGATATATTATCTATAATTAAGCACATTAAGTAATTTAAACTTAAAATATAAAGTAATTGATACAAAAGATGGATCAATTGAAGCAAAAGTAGTTAATAAGTAAGATATAAAAATTAATAAAAGAAAGGATATGCGGCAATGAATGCAGTTTTAGAATTGAAAAATGTAAGTAAGATTATGAATGGTAAAGCCTTAGTAGAAGATATAAGCTTTACGATAAGCAAGGGTGAAATATTTGGTTTTTTAGGACCAAATGGTGCAGGTAAAACAACTACAATTAAGATGATTACAGGTCTTTATAGTATAAGTAAGGGTGAAATATATATTGATGGAAAAAGTGTAAAAAAGAGCTTTGAAAAGGCCTTAAATGGTGTTGGTGGAATAATTGAAAATCCTGAAATGTATGGATATTTATCAGGAAGAGATAATTTAAGACTTTATGCAAGAATGCATGGGGGAATTTCAAGAGAGAGAATAGATGAAGTTGTAAGTTTAGTTAAGCTTGGAAATAGAATTAATGATAAGGTAAGCAAATATTCATTAGGTATGAGACAAAGACTAGGGGTAGCACAAGCACTTTTACATAAACCAAGTCTTCTTATATTAGATGAACCTACAAATGGACTAGATCCAATGGGAATTAAAGAATTAAGAGAAACATTAAGGGATTTAGCAGAAAAAGAAGGTTTATCTGTAATGGTATCAAGTCATCTTTTAAGTGAAATGGAGCTTATGTGTGATAGGTTTGGAATAATAGATGGCGGAAAAATGATAGATATAAAAACTATTGGAGATATAAAGAAGGATGAAACTGTTTTAGTTAAGTCTTATAAAATAGAAGTTGATAATAATAAAAAAGCATTAGAAGTAATTAATAAAAAATATTCAAATGCTAAGGCAGAGCTTTTAGAAGATGCAATTAAAGTAACTTGTGAAAGAGAAAATCTTGCAAAAATTAATAAGGAATTAATAGAAAATAATATATCTTTATTTATGGTAACTCTACTTACTAAGACATTAGAAGATGAGTTTATGGAAGTAACTAAAGGTTCTAAAGATCAAATTAGATAAGGAGGATATATACTATTATGAAGATATTCAGATTAACATATAATGAATTAGTAAAACAATTTAAAAAGCCAAGTATAAAAATAATATTTGCACTTATATTAATATCAGCAATTGTATTACCTATGGCTGTAAATAAAATACCAGTAGATAGATATTCAGCTAATGCTCTAGAAAGTTATAAATTTATGTTAGAGCAAGAAAACGAAAATGTTGAATTTTTTAAAGAGGATAAAACACAAAAGGGGCAGATTGCTTATCAATATGCTGTAATAAATAGAGATGCAGCTCAAATGTTTGTTGATTATAAAATAGGTTTTGATGATTGGAAAAGTGGAGTTGTAGATTATTATAAGGATGCATCATATAATTTAGCTGCAATAGAATTTGTATTAGAGGGATATGATCAAAATGTAATTATGGAAGGCTTAAGGGGTACAGACTCAAAGACAGTAGCTTCTTATTATGATGATAAAATGACTTTAGCAAAGAAAAAAGAAATAGAAGCATCATATATAGCGGAAAAGGAAAAGCTAAAGAGTATATTAGAACAGTCAAATTATCAAGGATATACAGAGGAAAGAATTGTTAAAACAAGAGGGTATATAGCAGATCGTCAAAATGAAATTGCTGAATATGAAAAATTAAAAGAAAAAAATCCTCAAACTAAGGAAGGTATAGCGGAATTACAAAATTTAGAAAAGAATGCTAACCATGCAAGAGAAATTATTCCTTTTTATGAACAAGACATACAAGTTATGGAGTTTAGATTAAATAATAATATTGATTATGATTTAAATAATTGGAAGAATAATTCAATAAAAACTATAGAAAAAGAATTACAAGATTTAAGAATTAAATTAATGACAGAAAAAGAATATTCATCACAAGCAGCTCTTCAAGGAATATCAATGACATATGATGAATATGTAGAAAATTATAAATCTAAAAGTGAAAAAAGAATAGAAAAGATAAAGCAATTATGGTATGGATTAGAAAACAATATTCCAGCTTTAGATGATATAAGAGATGCAAGAAGTGTATTAAATTCAACATATGAAATATATATTATCTTAGCAGTTATAATGGTAATAATAATTGGTGGAGGAATAGTAGCTACAGAGTTTTCTAAGGGAACTATTAGATTATTATTAATAAGACCAGTTTCAAGATGGAAAGTATTATTATCAAAATTATTAGCTGTATTAGTAGTAGGTTTTGCAATAGTTATATTAGGTATAGGAATACTTTATGCATCAACAGGATATGTATTTGGATTTGAAACATATAAAACTCCAATATTAGAAACAATAAATGGAGCTATTATGCATATAGAATTTATAAACTTCTTATTACCTAAGGTAGTTATTTCATGTGCAAGCTTAGTATTTATATCATCACTAGTATTTATGATATCAACATTAGCAAGAAATACAGCATTAGCAGTAGCTATAAGTATGATTCTTTATTTAGGAACAGCACCAGCTACAGATTTATTAATTAGCGCAAAGCAAATATGGATAATAAATACTTTAATACCATATATAAATTCATCATATCTTAGATTAGTGCCAACTACAGAAAGAGCATTAGCAGAAGGATTTGGATTACAGCTTCAATATCAAAATGGAGCTATTCAATTATTAATAGTATCAGCCATAATGTTAATATTAACATTTATTATATTTGTAAAAAAAGATGTGAAGAATTAATTTAAAAAATAAGAGCGTAGCTAGTAAGCTACGCTCTTTAATATTAACCTGCCATTCCAATAAACATTCCTACTACATATGGTATTAACCAAAGTAACCAAACAGTAATACTGAATTTGTGGAAAGTTTCTTTTTTATGCTCATCATTTTTATATAATACCCAAGTTGCCCATGCTGCATGGAATATCATTAAAACTATTGCTAAGAAACCAGTAATTCCATGAATCATTTGGCTTGTTGCTGAAATTGCACTTGGTCCTGATTTAGCTATATTAGTCATAGTTAATGTACCTATAGTGTCACATATAAGTCCTAACCAAAATATTATTACATGTTTTGCTTGTAAGGTTTTTGATCTTCTTTCTCCAAATACACCTGTTGTATAAAATACTAGTGCTAATGTTATTGTTACTATTGCAAATATTAATTTTCCATCCATTTTAATTTCTCCTTTAAGTTTAAGATTTATTTTTTAACTAAGTTTATTTTAAGCTTTCAATCTTTAATCAATATAAAATCTATCTTAAATCCATCTTAAATCTATTAATAGGGGAAGAATTTAAATATATTTTGGTGATATTATATAATAAACAAAAGTGTGTAAGTAAAAGAAAGGGGAATGAGAAAGATGAGTGTTATATTTGACAAATTTAAAGTTTTATTAATAGATGATGAAGAAGAAATAGCAGAAATATTAGAAACTGTTTTAAATAGAGAAGGTTTTAGTAATGTTTTTGTAGCTAACAATGGAATAGATGGAATTAATATATTTAAAGAAGAAAAGCCAGATATTGTTTTACTAGATATTATGCTTCCTGATATAAGTGGATATGATGTATTTAATGAACTTAGAAAGGTTAATACTAATGTTCCAATTTTATTTATATCAGCAAAATCAGAAGAAGTAGATAGATTATTAGGATTTGCTATAGGAGCAGATGATTATATAACTAAGCCATTTAGTGCTAAGGAAGTTGCATTTAGATTAAAGGCTAGATTAAAGGTATTTGATAATGTAGCTAAGAAGAATGAAGAACCAGAAAAAAGAGTTATTCAATTTGGAGATATAAAAATAAATGAAGAAACAGGTGAAGTATATAAGGATGATAAAAGCTTAGACTTTACTGCAAAGGAATTAAAGTTATTAATGTATTTTATCAATAATCCAAATAGAATTATAAGCAAGGAAACACTTTGTAGAGAGGTTTGGGGAGAGGATTTCTTTGGCTATGATAATACTATTACTGTTCATATAAGAAAATTAAGAATGAAAATTGAAGATAATCCATCAAAGCCACAGTATTTAACTACTGTAATTGGACTTGGATATAAGTTTGTA
>NZ_JBOFYU010000229.1:0-31670 GCF_051654825.1 Clostridium sp. | reverse complement strand
ATTAAATTCATCTTCAATTGCTTTTTCTATTTTTAAATCTCTGTTTTTTTGTGATTCTATAAAGTCAATTCTTGAAAAATCTATTTCATATTTCCTTTTGCATTCTTCTTCTAAATCTGATTGTAATCTATTTTTTTCTATTACATCGCCCTCTAATAAAACTTCAGTTCCTACTACTTTAAAGCTCCCATTTACATACTTTATGACTATATTGATACTCCCTAATATATCTAAATTATTTTCTCCAATTATTTTTTGAGTTGCAATTATTTCACTAACATTATCTCTGTCTATATCTAAAGCATAAATGTTATATAAAGAAGATAAGCTACACTGCTTATTCTTATATGGTTTTCCATTTTCATCATATATAAGACTTAAATAATTTTTAGATTTATTTCTTAAATCTATATAATATTTTTTATTTTTCTTTAGATCTAAAACCTCAACCTTATAGTTTTTATCATACTTAACTTTTATGTTAGATAAACTATTTATTTTTTCTGTGTCGAGCAATTCCTTTAATACATTATTCTCGAAATTATAAATACAAATATTATCTCCCTTATCTAAGTTAATGTCGCTTGAAACAACTACTATTTGCTTTTTTTCTTTATCAATAAAATTTTCTAAAGTTAAGCTTGGTCTATAACCTTTATTACTGATTAGAGAAACACTTATATTTTCTCCAGTATGTCCACACGAGCAAATTACTTCTAAATTTTTATATTGAGATATATTATCATTACTTTCTCCTAATAAATATACTATATCTTCATTACAATCACCTTTAATATTTCCTCCAACAGATTTTATAACTTTTTTCCCTAAAACATCTTCTCCTCTATATAACCTTATATTATTGGAATATAAAAGCATATTTTCCCCCTAAATATTATTTCTATATTTATGATATTAATTAAATTTATAAATTGTGTTATTTATAAGTTACTTTTAAAAATAAAAAAATAGCGATTTCAAATGAAATCGCTTAAGGTATAAAAGCAACTAATGTTAGACGTTAAGTGTATATGTTTTTTCTTTTTGTATAAGCTATTTATGTCATTTAAATTAAAGTCATTTTTGCAACTACTCTTTAGTTTTATATGAGATACACCTAACTACATTTTCTCAATACCATATATAATTATTGACGCCTTTTTAAAATTTATTCTATCATTTAAATAAATAATTTTAAATAATCGTTTTTGAATTTTTGTGATTGATTTTGATTGTTTTTGGTTGTATAATTCTATTATAGTAATTAAGAAAGGAGTTTTTCCTTATGGTAAGTGAAAAACGTCATAAAATTATATTAAACTTATTAAATAAAAAAGGTATTATTTCTCTTTCTGATATAGTTGAAGCCACAGATACCTCTGAGTCTACTATTAGAAGAGATTTAACTACTTTAGAAAATAAAGGTGCACTAATTAGATTTCATGGTGGAGCTAAATTAATTACGTCATCTTCCCAAGAATTAAGCTATAGTGAAAAGTCTTGTAAGAATCTAGAGTCAAAAAAGGCTATTGCTCTTTTAGCATCTAAAGAAATTGAATATGGTAATTGTATTTATTTAGATGCAGGAACAACTACTATAGAAATGATTCCTTTTTTAAAGGATAAAAACATTTTAGTTGTTACTAACGGATTAAAGCATATTGATGAATTAGTAGAAAATAATATCCAGTGCTATATCATAGGTGGTAAAGTAAAATCTAGTACTAAAGCTATAGTAGGAAGTGATGCATTAAAGTCTATAATGAAGTTTAGATTTGACAAATGTTTCTTAGGAACAAATGCTGTTCATCCTACAATGGGGCTTACTACCCCTGATACAGATGAAGCTATTATTAAAGAAACTGCACTGTCTCTTTCTAAAGAAACTTATATTCTTTGTGATGAAAGTAAGTTTGGTGAAGTTAGTTTTGCTAAGTTTGCTGATATTTCAGATGTAACTATCATAAGTGATATTAAATCTGAAGATATAGATTTATATGAAAATTTAACTGAAATAAAGGTGGTAGAAAAATTATGATTTATACTCTAACTTTAAATCCATCTATAGACTATATTATAGAGGTTGATAACCTTTCTCTAGGATTAGTAAATAGAACTTCTATGGATGTGAAATTTCCTGGTGGTAAAGGAATAAATGTATCTCGTGTCCTTTCTAATCTAGGAATTCAAAATAGAGCCTTAGGATACTTAGGTGGATTAACTGGTGAATATATAGAAAGTTGCCTAAAAAGCTTAAAGGTTGATTGTGATTTTATTAAGGTCTCAGAGGATTCAAGAATTAATGTAAAGATAAAATCTAATGAAGAAACTGAAATAAATGCTAGTGGACCTACAATATCTCTAGATAAGTTTAATGAATTAATGAATAAACTATCTAGCCTAGATAAAAATGATATTTTAGTTTTAGCTGGTAGCGTACAAAGTTCTCTTCCTAGTGATATATATCTTAAAATCCAAGAACTATTAAAAGACAAAGGAGTAAAAATAGTTGTTGATACATCAGGTAATGCTCTTTTAGAAGCTGTTAAGAAAAAACCATTTTTAATTAAACCTAATCAACATGAAATTGAAGAAATTTTCAATGTTTCTATTTCTAATGAAAAGGAATTAATCCAGTATGGTCATAAACTTATTAATCTTGGTGCTGAAAATGTAATTATTTCAATGGCAGGAGATGGAGCTCTTCTTATTTCAAAAGAAGGTGTATTTAAAGGAAATGCTCCAAAGGGAACTGTTAAAAACTCTGTAGGCGCTGGTGATTCTCTTGTTGGCGGCTTTGTAGCCGAATATAGCCTATCATCAGATATAATAAAAGCTTTCAAAAATGGTATTGCTTCTGGTAGTGCATCTGCCTTTTCAATGGATCTTTGTACTAAAGAAGAAGTTAATAACCTTTTACCAATGATAAACATTAATAAAATGGAGGATTAATTATGAAAATATCTGATTTATTATCAAAAGATACTATAAAACTTGGCTTAAAAGCCTCAAACAAAGCTGAAGTTATTGATATTCTTGTAGATACTCTTGATGCTGCTGGGAAATTAAATGACAAAGAAGCTTATAAGGCTGAAATTATAAAAAGAGAGGAGTTATCTTCTACAGGTATTGGTGATGAAATTGCTATACCTCATGGAAAGACTTCTGCTGTTAAAGAACCAGCTTTAGCTCTTGGAATATTTAAAGATGGTGTTGACTATGATGCATTAGATGATGCTCCAATAAAAATAGCATTTATGATTGCTGCCTCTGAAGGTGCACATAACGATCATTTAGAAACTTTATCTAACTTATCAGTTCTTTTAATGAACCCTGATTTCAAGGCTGGACTTTTAGAAGCTAAAACTCCTTCTGATGTTTTAAATCTTTTAGATAGATTTGAAGAATCAAATAAAGAAGAAGCTGAAATAGTAAATACTAATGAAAACTCTAAATATATAATTGCAGTTACAGCTTGCCCAACAGGTATTGCTCATACTTATATGGCTGCTGATGCCTTAAAGAAAAAGGCTGCTGACCTTGGTTATGATGTTAAGGTTGAAACTAACGGATCTACTGGTGTAAAAAATGCTTTAACAGATGAAGATATAGCTAAAGCTGATGGAATAATTGTTGCTGCTGATAAAGCTGTTGAAATGTCCAGATTTGCTGGTAAAAAGGTTGTAATAGTTCCAGTTGTTAAAGCTATAAAAAATACTGAAGAGCTTATAAATAAATCTTTATCTGGTGAAGCACCTGTTTACAATCATTCTGGTTCTTCTTCAAATGAAGGTGGAAAAACTGAAAGAACTGGATTCTATAAACATATAATGAGCGGTGTTTCTAACATGCTACCATTTGTTGTTGGTGGAGGTATCTTAATTGCAATATCATTTATGTTTGGTATAAACTCTGCTGATATTGCTGATCCTACTTATAATCCTGTAGCTGCTCTTCTTAAAGAAATAGGTGGTGGAAGTGCCTTTGCTTTAATGGTTCCAGTTTTAGCTGGATTTATTGGTAGTAGTATTGCAGATAGACCTGGTTTTGCTCCTGCAATGGTTGGTGGACTTATTGCTGCTAATCATGGTGCTGGTTTCCTTGGTGGACTTATTGCTGGTTTCCTTGGTGGATATTCAGTTTTATTACTTAAAAAAGTATTTTCTAAATTACCTGAATCATTTGAAGGAATTAAACCTGTATTGCTTTATCCTCTATTTGGTATATTAATTACTGGTGCTATAATGTTATTATTTGTTGTTTCACCTGTTAGCTATATTAATGCTACGTTAGAAGGTTGGCTTGGAACTTTAGGTACTGGTAATAAAGTATTACTTGGTCTTGTTTTAGGTGCTATGATGGCTATTGATATGGGTGGACCTATAAATAAAGCAGCTTTTACTTTTGGAATAGCAATGATCGATGCTGGTAACTTTGCTCCACATGCAGCTGTTATGGCTGGTGGTATGGTTCCTCCATTAGGTATTGCTTTAGCTACTACTGTATTTAAGAATAAGTTTACTCAAGCTGAAAGAGAATCAGGTACAACTAACTATATTATGGGTGCATGCTTTATAACTGAAGGAGCTATTCCATTTGCAGCTGCTGACCCATTAAGAGTTATTCCTGCTTGTGCTATAGGTGCTGGAGTAGCTGGTGCATTAACAATGGTATTTAACGTGTTATTACCTGCTCCTCATGGTGGATTATTTGTATTCCCAATAGTTAATAGTCCTTTATTATATGCTTTAGCTGTAATAATAGGATCTATAATAACTGCAGCATTACTTGGAATTTTCAAAAAGAAAATTGAAGCTTAATAATTAATTTATAAAAAGAAAAGCACTAATAACTTTGAACTACTTATAATTTTAAAAATAAACAGTTCATTTTATTAGTGCTTTTGCTTTATAATTTTATATCAGAGTTCCCTCTTCTTCATCTAAATCTTCTTCATTATTAATTCCTAATTCATTACAAGCTGATTGAAAATCAACTCCTTCTTCATCCATATATTTAGCAACATATGAATGTAGCTCAGGTTTCTTATCAAAAATATTCATATACTCACCTCTTTCTGCTTTAACTTTCACAATTTATTATGCTCTAATAGATAATATATTATACAAATCTTTCGATTTGCGCTAGTAAAATCATTCGCTTTTTTCAGATAAAATACTTATTAAATCATTTACAAACCGTATTTTTAAATTATTTCTACGCTTTATATTCAATTTAAGTCATAAAACACCAATAATATTGTATCAAATTAAAAAATATTCGACTTTTTATTAATGATAGTTATCCTATGTATTTCCTTTTAAATTGTTAAATTTTATTCAATGTATAAGACTATTATAGAAATAAAATCTATTATTTTTTAATAATAAAAAGCGTTTTAGAATGATTTATAGAATTCTAAAACGCAACTTATTTATATCTTATAATTATATATTTAACATACTAAATCTATTTTGAATCATTAATTGAACTATTAAAGTCAAATACATAATTAGTATTTATAAAATGCTCAACCCGAATCTTATATAGCATCCCCATAATTTCTCTATCATTAAGTATTTCTGCTAAAGCCTTAAATCCCATAGCCCCATATTGCTGATATAAACCTTCCTCATTAATAGCAATATCTTCTTGAACATTATCTAAAGTCCATCTTTGCTGAGCCACTCCATGCAAAACTGTAGAGTTTGCATATATCTTAGGCTTCCACTTTTTACTTGTTCCTAAGTAATTATAATAAGCAATAAGCATAGAATAATCTTCATATCCCTGCTTTCCCTTAAAGAATCTTAAATCTATTCCCCCAATATCTTTAAGAGCTGTTGCATTATGAATTGCTGGATGTACTAATTTTTCAAATACCTTATCTATTTTTATAGACTCTAATAATCTCATACATTCCTCAACAGAATATGGAATTTTATATGTCTTAGTACTATCTATAATATTTTGTCCTTGAGCATTGATTATTGCTGGTGATACCATTGGTTCATCTGGATTCTTCTTCATAAAGTTTATTACTTCTTTATACCACCCCTTATAAAAAATCATATCTAAGTGTATTTCTGCTTGATATTCAATTTCAGGATAATTTTCCCAGACATGTTCGAAACACATTTGTCTCGCAATAGGTATTCCAACATTTATTCCTTCTCCAATTACATCACAATTAATCTCATAATCTTTTAAGAATGCTCTTAAGATTTCATTAGTAAAAAAACTTCCTTGATTATAAATAACAAGCAGGCTTTCATCATTTCCCTGTAATGATTTAATACAATTTATTAACATACTAACATCTATACGACTTACCCTTGGATCTTCTCTTATTAATAAGGGTAGTGATAATGCTATTTTCATAGTTCACCTCTAACTATTTGTTCATTATTAATAATATGGTTACTTTTTATAAAAATTCTATATATGGTAAAATAATTTAAAAATATATAAATAACTATAATAAAAGCACCTAGTAATAATTTTTCATCTTACTAGGTGCTATTTTACTAAATATATAAAATTTTATATTAATCTTTTATACAGTAATTTCACTCTTAATGTCTAAAGCCTCTTTATTGCTTTCAATTATAGGATTTATATATTCATCTATAAATTCAACAACTTGGCTCGGAGCTCTTCCTACAAACTTAGCTGGATCTATAATTTCTAATATTTCTTCCTTTGATAACATAAAGCTTCCATCATTTATTATTCTTGAAATTAAATCATTATCTAATCCTTCACCCTTAACTCTTTGAGCTGCATCCATTGAATGTACTCTTATTTTTTCGTGAAGTTCTTGTCTATCTCCACCTCTTTTTACAGCTTCCATCATTATATTTTCTGTAGCCATAAATGGTAATTCATTATTTACATGAGCAGCTATTACCTTCTCATATACTACCATGTTTTCAGCTATATTAATATAAAGGTTTAATACACCATCTAAAGCTAAGAAAGCTTCTGCAACAGCTATTCTCTTATTAGCTGAATCATCAAGTGTTCTTTCAAACCATTGTGTAGCAGCTGTTATAGCAGGATTTAATGAATTTACTATTACGTGTCTAGCTAAAGCCCCTATTCTTTCACTTCTCATAGGATTTCTCTTGTATGCCATAGCTGAAGACCCTATTTGGTTCTTTTCAAATGGTTCCTCTACTTCTTTCATACTTTGTAATAATCTTAAATCATTACTAAATTTATATGCACTTTGTGCTACTTCTGATAATCTATTTAAAACTATTGAATCAAGCTTTCTTGGGTAAGTTTGACCTGTTACACCATAGCTTTTTTCAAATCCCATTTTTTCTGCTACCATTGTATCTAATGACTTAACTTTTTCTTCATCACCTTCAAATAATGTCATAAAACTTGCTTGAGTTCCTGTAGTTCCTTTTACACCTCTTAACTTTAATGTTGATAATAAGAAATCTATATTTTCTATATCTAACACTAAGTCTTGCATCCAAAGTGTAGCTCTCTTACCTACTGTAGTTAATTGTGCTGGTTGGAAGTGAGTAAATCCTAATGTAGGCATATCTTTATATTTCATAGCAAAGTTTGATAAATGATTTAAAACTGTTACTATCTTCTTTTTAGTTAAAAGTAGTGCATCTCTCATTATAATTACATCTGTATTATCACCAACATAACAGCTTGTTGCTCCTAAATGGATAATTCCCTTTGCTGAAGGACATTGTAATCCATATGCATGCACATGGCTCATAACATCATGTCTTACTTCTTTTTCCTTTTTTATTGCTTCTTCATAGTTTATGTTTTCTATATTAGCTTTAAGCTCTTCTATTTGTTCTTCAGTTATATTTAATCCTAATTCTCTTTCACTTTCTGCTAATGCCACCCAAAGTTTTCTCCAAGTTGAAAATTTCATGTCATCTGAAAATATGTAACTCATTTCCTTTGAAGCATATCTTGAATTTAATGGTGTGCTATATAAATTTCTCATCCTAAAACAACCTCCGAATAAATTTTATTTTTTTTGTTTTATAATTCGTATTATATCATAAATTTTATTTTTTTTCAGTTATATTTATTTATTTTTTTAATATATATATATAAAGAATATATATGGAGGGATTTATATGTGTAAAATAAGTATCTTAGATAAAATAGCTTTTTTACTAGTTATTATTGGTGCTATTAATTGGGGTCTAATAGGAATATTTAATATTAATTTACTTTCTCTACTAGTTGCTGGTTCTGTTATTTTCCAAAGAATAATTTATATCACTGTTTTTATTTCTTCTATTGACCTAATTTATGTTTTAATTAAATGTAAAACACTTCTTAATAGTAATTAATACATAAAGTTTATTATTTAAAACAAAATAAAAAAGTGCCTTTTGGCACTTTTTTATATTAGTCTTCTAAAGTTGCTATTAAGTTAGCAATTTCTTCTACTGCTAAAGCTTCGTCATCTCCGTTAGCTGAAACAGTGATGTTTGCTCCTTTAGTAACACCTAATGAAAGAACTCCTATTAAGCTCTTAACATTAGCTTTCTTACCATTGAACTCTATGCTTACATCTGATTTGAAAGATGAAGCCTTCTTTACTAATAAAGTTGCTGGTCTAGCGTGTAAACCAGTTCCGTTGTTTACTACAACCTCTTTAGATACCATTAAAACACACCTCTTTACAAATAATATAGTTATCTACTTAACTATTATATTATAAACGAATTTAATCATAATTTCAAGGTTTTTGTCAAATCCTTTTCATATTATGTACAAGAAAAAAATCATGCTCAACGCATGACTTTTTCTAACTCTAAACTTTCTAAGTAAATTAAACCCTTATATTTATTTTACTATCTTGGTTGTACAATTAATTTAATTGCAGTTCTTTCTTCACCATCAATTTCTATATCAGTAAATGCTGGAACACACACAATATCCTTTCCGCTAGGGGCTACGAAGCCTCTTGCTATAGCAATAGCCTTAACAGCTTGATTAATAGCACCTGCTCCTACTGCTTGAATTTCTACTATGTTCTTTTCTTTTATTATAGCTGCTAACGCACCTGCTACTGAGTTTGGATTTGATTTTGTTGAAACTTTTAATACTTCCATTTTATTTTGACCTCCTAGATAAAAATCGTTTACAGTGTAGTGTACTATTTATTACACCCTTTACATTATATATATTCTATAAAATTCTATTAATTCCTTTTAATTTAAAAACTTTTTTTAATTTTTTTATCTTTTCTATTCAAATTCTTATTTTTCTCTTATTTCCCTTTAATCTTTTCTTTATTTTATGATAAAAATAAGATACATTTTGCTTTAGCAAAATGTATCTTATATTATTTAGCAAAATCTACTGCTCTTGTTTCTCTTATTACATTAATTTTTATTTGACCTGGATATTCTAATTGTTCTTCAACACTCTTAGCTAAGTTTCTAGCTAATTCTACTGATCCAGCATCATCTAAATGTTCTGGTTTAACCATAATTCTTATCTCTCTACCAGCTTGAATGGCATATGACTTTTCTACCGCTTCATAGGAATTTGCAATTTCTTCAAGTTTTTCTAGTCTCTTAATATATGCTTCTAGAGTTTCTCTTCTTGCCCCTGGTCTTGCTGCTGATATTGCATCAGCTGCTTGAACTAATACAGCTTCTAATGACATCATTTCAACATCACCATGGTGAGCTGCTATTGCATTAACCACTAATGGTGACTCATGATACTTCTTAGCCATATCACCACCAATTAACGCATGAGGGCCTTCTTGTTCTTGGTCTACTACCTTTCCTATATCGTGTAATAAACCTGCTCTTTTAGCTAGATTTACATCTAACCCTAATTCTGAAGCCATTAAGCCAGCTAAGTATGAAACTTCTATAGAATGTTTTAAAACATTTTGTCCATAACTTGTTCTATACTTTAATCTACCTAGTAGTCTTGTTATTTCTGGATGTACTCCATGAACACCAGTTTCTAAAGTCGCTTGTTCGCCTTCTTCTTTAATGTCATTTTCTACATCCTTAGTAGCTCTTTCTACCATTTCTTCGATTCTAGCTGGATGAATTCTTCCATCCACTATTAACTTTTCTAAAGCTATTCTAGCAACTTCTCTTCTAATTGGGTCGAAGCTTGATAAAATAACTGCTTCTGGAGTATCATCTATTATTAAATCTACTCCAGTTAATGTTTCTAGGGTTCTAATGTTTCTACCTTCTCTACCAATAATTCTACCCTTCATTTCATCATTAGGTAAGGCTACAACGTGTACAGTTGATTCAGATACGTGATCTGCAGCACATCTTTGAATTGCAGTGGTAATTATTTCTCTTGCCTTTTTATCTGCTTCTTCTTTCGCTTTTGACTCAATATCCTTTACCATAATAGCCGCCTCATGAGAAACTTCTTTTCTTACTTCATCTAGCAATATTTCTCTTGCTTCTTCAGATGATAAATTAGAAATCTTTTCAAGCTCCTCTCTTCTTTGAGTATACAGCTCTTGTACATTTAATTCCATTTGATCAATTTCTTGCATTCTTTTATTGATCGTCTCTTCTTTTTTCTCTAAAAGATCACTCTTTTTATCAAGTGATTCCTCTCTTTGAATTACTCTTCTTTCAAGCCTTTGAATTTCATTTCTTCTCTCACGAGAATCTCTTTCTAAATCATTTCTTAGTCTGTGAACTTCTTCTTTTGCTTCTAAAATAGATTCTTTCTTAGTAGCTTCAGCTTCCTTTTTAGCATCTGCTAAAAGTTTTTCTGCTTCTTTTTCTAAGCCTTCTATCTTTGCTTTAGAAGCCTTTTGTATAGCTTTATTTAATAACACATAAGCTATTGCAAGTACTATTATATCAACTACAACAAAAATAAAGTATTCCATATAGACACCTCCTCCATCATAATAACGCTTTATAATTTAATAAGAAAACGTAGTAGGTGTCATATTAATTCTCACTGATATTCGAAATATGATAAACCAGTATTTGCTATTATTTTATCTTAAAATTAAAATTATGTCAAGTTTAGTTATTTAAATGATAATATAATTTTAATTGTTTACATAATGTATTTTTTATTAATTTAATCTTTGATTTTTTCTCTACAAATAGCAAATAAGAACTGATATTTATTACGTATCGTACTAAACCATCAGTTCTTATTATTTACATAGTTACCTATTTTTATTCACTATTTCTTTTCCTTTGATTCCTCAACCTTTTCAATCATAGTCGGTAAGTTATGCTTTTCTCTTATTTGATTTTCTATATCTAAAGCCACTTCTGGATTATCTCTTAGATAAATTTTAGCATTTTCTCTTCCTTGGCCTAATCTTATATCTCCATATGAGAACCAAGCCCCACTTTTTTGAACTATTGATTCTTTTACACCTACATCTACTATATTACCAGTTCTTGATATTCCTTCATTATACATAATATCAAATTCTGCTTGTTTAAATGGTGGTGCAACTTTGTTTTTCATTACCTTAACTCTTGTTCTGTTACCAACAATGCTTTCACCTTGCTTTATTGAATCAATTCTTCTTACATCTAATCTAACAGATGAATAGAATTTTAATGCTCTTCCTCCTGTTGTCGTTTCTGGATTACCAAACATTACTCCAACTTTTTCTCTAAGCTGATTTATAAATATAGCAACACAACCTGTTTTTTGAATTGTTCCTGTTAACTTTCTTAAAGCTTGTGACATAAGTCTAGCTTGAAGACCTACGTGTGAATCTCCCATTTCCCCTTCTATTTCGGCTCTTGGTACTAGGGCTGCAACTGAGTCAACTACTATTACATCTATAGCTCCTGAACGAACTAATGCCTCTGCAATTTCTAAACCTTGCTCACCTGTATCTGGTTGTGAAACTATTAAGCTTTCAGTATCAACACCTAAATTTCTAGCATAACTAGGATCTAAAGCATGCTCAGCATCTATAAATGCAACTGCTCCACCATTTTTTTGAGCTTCAGCAGCTATATGTAATGCAACTGTTGTTTTACCTGAACTTTCTGGTCCGTATATTTCTATGATTCTTCCCTTTGGTACTCCACCAATTCCTAGTGCTATATCTAAGTCAAGACACCCTGTTGAGATAGCATCTACATTTAATGAGCTATCTGCTCCTAGCTTCATTACTGAACCTTTTCCATATTGTTTTTCTATTTGGCTCATAGCATTTTCTATTGCCTTTAATTTTTCCATATCTATAGTAGCCATACTACACTCCCTCTCTTCTCGAACATCCGTTCTATTTATATTTAAATTATAGTCCATTTATTTAATTCCGTCAATAATATATTTTTATTATTTTAGTATATTAAAAGTTCCAACTAAAACCTAGATGGAACTTTCATTATAATTTTATCCAATTTTCAGATTTATAATCTATTTATTTGTATTAATTACTTTTCTATTTTTCTTAAAGTAATCATACCCAGAAATTATTGTAATTAACACAGCTGCTAACAGTAGATATTTAGGAGCATATACTATTAATCCCTTAAAGAACGTACTTCCACTAACTAAATTTATTAAGTATTCAGATGATCCTATGTTAACTTGAATTAATAGAGAAATAATAGCTGCTATTTGTATTACAGTTTTAACTTTCCCCCACCAACTAGCCGCAATAACTTTTCCATCTGATGCTGCAATAGTTCTTAATCCTGATACTGCAAACTCTCTAGCAATTATTACAACAGCTGCCCATGCTGGTACAACTTGTAAATCTACTAAAGATATAAGTGCAGCTGTAACTAAAAGTTTATCTGCTAACGGATCCATAAACTTTCCAAATGTAGTTATTTGATTTCTGCTTCTTGCTATATATCCATCTAGCTGATCTGTTAATGATGCTATTATAAATATAAATGTTGCAATAAAAGTTCCATAAGGAATTTCAGTAGCTGCTATAAATATCAAAAATAATGGTACTAAAAATATTCTTAGCATAGTTAATTTGTTAGCTAAATTC
Organism: Clostridium sp.; assembly: GCF_051654825.1. Taxonomy (GTDB): domain Bacteria; phylum Bacillota; class Clostridia; order Clostridiales; family Clostridiaceae; genus Clostridium. The sequence continues at coordinate 18,682 of NZ_JBOFYU010000229.1, read as the reverse complement.
ATCACATACCTCTCCAATTAAATCATACTCTAAAACTTCTGTAATTTTCACCTTTACTATATCGCCATTTTTAAGTTCATTTGATGTGTTAACATATATTACACCATCAATTTCAGGTGCCATCTCTGAACTTCTTCCAGTGAAATACTTACCTTTTCTTCCTTCTATAATAGTATCATAAACTTTCCCTATTTTCAATTTGTTTAAATCTTCTACCACAGCTTTTTGAGTAAGCATAAGTTCATTTTCTCTTTTATCTTTTACTTCCTCTTCAATTTGCCCATCCATTTTAGCTGCTGGTGTTCCCTCTTCTCTTGAATATTTAAACACACCTACATTATCAAGTTTATATTCCTTTAAGAAGTTATTAAGTTCATTAAAGTTTTCTTCACTTTCTCCTGGGAATCCAACTATTAATGAAGTTCTTAAAGTTATTCCTGGAACTTTCTCTCTTAATCTATCTATTTTATCTGTAATTGTCTTTTTATTTGTTCTTCTTGCCATTAATTTTAATATATCATCACTGATATGTTGAATTGGTAAATCTAAATATTTTACTACTTTTTTATTATTAGCTATTTCTTCTATTAACTCTTCTGTTATTTCTTCTGGATAACAGTAAAGTAATCTAATCCATTCAACACCTTGAACCTTTGATATTTCTTTTATAAGCTCGTGAAGTTTCTTTTCATTATAAATATCCATACCATAGAATGTTAAATCTTGAGCTATTAAGATTATTTCCTTAACTCCTTGGCTAGTTAATGACTCAACTTCTTCTAATATATTTTCTATTTTTCTACTTCTAAACTTACCTCTAATTTTAGGTATTATACAATATGTGCAGAAATTATCGCAACCTTCAGCAATTCTTACATATGCAGTATGTTTGTCCGTTGTTAATAATCTTATTCCTTCATTTATATGATTATCACTATATTCTGCTGAATAAACTCTCTTTTGATCCTTAGCAAAGTCTACAATAAGCTTATGAAGCTTCATATAATCATTAACACCCATTAATATATCTATTTCAGGCATTAATTCTAATAATTCATCTCCATATCTTTGAGTTAAGCACCCTGTAGCTATTAACATCTTACATTTATGCTTTGTTTTATATTCCGCCATTTCTAAAATAGTATCTATAGATTCCTGCTTGGCTTTTTCTATAAACCCACATGTGTTAACAATTATTATGTCAGCTTCCTTTGGGTCATTTGTTATTTCATAAAACTTATTTATTGTTCCAAGTATTAATTCCGAATCTACTCTATTTTTATCGCAGCCTAAGCTTACCATTCCTACCTTAAATTTTTCCAAAATTATTCCTCCTAAGTTGTATATAAGCTAAAATAATAATATATTACTTTATTTATAATCTTTTTATTTTTGAGCATAAATTTATTTTAATGTACCGCTATCATATTTACAAGCATTTTTAAATTATTGTTCTAATTCTTCTTTAGATACTAATACCTGTCTAGGCTTAGTCCCTTCCATAGGAGATATGATACCTTTATCTTCTAATTCATCCATAATTCTTGATGCTCTATTAAAACCTACTTTTAACTTTCTTTGAAGAAATGATGTAGATGCTTTGTTATATTCTACAACTATTTTTATTGCTTCTTCTAAAAGCTCATCTCCTTCTGAAGAGTCATCTCCTAATTGACGTCCTCCTTGAACACCATTTTCTATATGCTCTATAATAGATTCTTCATAATCTACAACATCTTCTTTATTTTTCACAAACGAAACTACCTTTTCAACTTCCTCTTCTGCAATAAAGGCTCCTTGAACTCTTAAAGGCTTACTTTCACCAATAGGACAATAAAGCATATCTCCTCTTCCTAAAAGCTTTTCCGCCCCTGTTGAATCTAAAATAGTTCTTGAATCTACTCCAGATGAAACTGCAAATGATATTCTTGATGGAATATTTGCTTTTATAACTCCTGTAATTACATCAACTGATGGTCTTTGAGTTGCTATAATAAGGTGCATACCTGCTGCTCTAGCCATTTGAGCTAGTCTACATATATAATCCTCCACATCATTTGGACACGCCATCATTAAGTCAGCAAGCTCATCTACAATCATCACAATATAAGGAAGCTTTTCTTCTACAATTCCTTTTTCAAACATGGAATTATAGCTTTCTATATTTCTGACACCTGAATCTGCAAATAATTTATACCTTTTATTCATTTCATTTACAGCCCAATTTAATGCTGCTGCTGCCTTTTTAGGGTCTGTAACAACAGGAATTAATAAATGTGGTATTCCATTATAAACACTTAACTCAACAACCTTAGGATCTACCATTAAAAGTTTAACATCATCAGGGCTATATTTATATAATAAGCTTACTATTAGTGTATTTATACATACTGATTTACCAGAACCAGTAGCTCCGGCTATAAGCATATGTGGCATTGTACTTAAATCCCCAACTACACATTTCCCTGCAATATCTTTCCCTAGAGCAAATGCTAGCTTTTTATTTGATGTCTTAAATTCCTTTGAATCTAAAACCTCTCTTAAAAATACAGGAGTTTGCTTTTTATTCGGAACCTCTATTCCTATTGCAGCCTTTCCTGGTATAGGAGCTTCCATTCTAACACCACTTGCCGCTAACCCTAATGCTATATCATCTTGAAGATTAACTATTTTAGAAACTTTCACTCCTGGACTAGGTTGAATTTCAAATCTAGTTACTGATGGCCCCTTTGTTACTTGAACAACCTTTGCATCAACTCCAAAATCATTTAATATACCTTCTAACTTTCCTGCATTTTCTATTAACTCTTTTTTATCTTCACTTCTCAACTTCATTTTAGAGTTTATATTTAATAAATCTACCGTTGGATGTAAATAAACTTTTTCTTCTTTTTTTTCTTCTATTAAACTACTTTCTATTTCCTTACTTACTACATCCTTAACTTCGCTATCTAACTTACTTTTCTTTCTTCCTTTTTCTTCATATCTTGGCTTATCATCGATAATATCTTTTTCTTCCTCTTTAGTTTTACCATCATCTCTAGAATTATTTTTTTCTGATTCATAAACTTCAATGTTAAATGGATTCCTATTAACTTTATCTGCTGCAACCTCATTAGAAGCAAACTCTCCATTTAAAGCATCTTCATCTAATGATGATGCTTTCATAAAATCTAATATTTTAATTTTATTATTTATACCTTTTATAAAATCTGCTCTTTCTTTCTCTTCTACCTTTGGTACTACATCAATAAAATCATTTTTAAAGCTTTTTACATCTTCATATTCTTCTTTTTCTTCTTTTTCTCTAGGCACAACTTTTCTTCTTACCTTTTTGTTTCCCATTTCCTCTTTAAAATATATTGCAACGTCATATAAAGTAATATCTAATATCAATATAGCACCAACTGCTCCAAATGCAGTGTACAATATATACGAACCTATATATCCTATTAGTTTTGCTAATGGATATGCAACTATAAAGCCTATAAAGCCACCATGAACTCCCCTATTTTTTAATACTTCACCAAAGGTTTCTGAAAAACCACCCTTAATATCTAAAACATGTAAGTTAACAGTTGCAAATCCAAGAATCAATATTAACACTAACAATGTTATTCCAAAAAAGCGCCTTGAAAACTGTAAACTTCCCTTAGATACTATACTATCTATTCCAAAATATATTAAATATGCTGGCAAAATAAAAGTTCCAATTCCAAGTAAATTATATATAAAATTTCGTGAAAAAACAGATAACGCTCCTGCCATTTGGGTATATATAGCTATAGCTAATAATACTCCTATGCATATATATGTTATCCCTTTAATATCACCATTTTTTTCTTTATCCTTGATTTTAGCATTGTTATTTTTATTCCCCTTACTTGCACTCTTTTTACTCTTCCCCCTAGCCAATTTACCACCTCTTTATTTTGACATTATTTGTAAGTTATTTATTTTCATAATATAATTATAAACATTTGAATAAAAAAAACAACCTTTGCAGCAAAAAGACAGAGGATATATTAATAAGTTAAAGCCTTACACCTTATCTTATTAATACGCTCTCTGCCTTATATTTTACATTATATTATTTTTCTGTTTTTTCTTCGTTTTCTTTAATTAGCTCTTTCAACTTATCTAGAGCATCTTTTATTCCTCCAACTTCATCAATTAATCCACATTCTACAGCTTGCTTTCCAATTAAAATAGTTCCCATATCATTAAGTAATTCATCAGATTTAAGCATCATATTTTTTAATTCTACTTTATCTATTTTTGATGTTCTTACTATAAAGTTGTCAATTCTTTCCTGCATTTTTTGGAAGTAATGGAACGTCTGAGCTACTCCAATTACAAATCCATTCATTCTAACTGGATGCACAATCATAGTTGCTGATGGTGTTATAAATGAATAGCTTGATGATGTTGCTAATGGTACTCCAATAGAGTGACCTCCACCTATAACTATTGAAACTGTTGGTTTAGATAATGTATTTATCATTTCAGCTATAGCCAATCCCGCCTCTACATCTCCACCTACAGTATTTAAAACTATAAGTATTCCTTTGACTTTTTCATTTTGCTCTATTGCTATTAATTGTGGTATTACATGTTCATACTTTGTCGCCTTAGTTTGAGGTGGCAAAACTTGATGCCCCTCTATTTGCCCTATTATAGGTAGTATTTGAACACTTTGATCTGGAGACATTGCATTAGCATTACCAAATTCTTTTATTTGTTCCCTCTTTTCCTTTGCCTCACTTACTTCTTCTTTACCTGATTCCTCTTTTTTACCTCTATCTGGTTCCTCTGACTTTAAATATTCATCTATATTCATAAAAATCTCCTCCTGTATAATAGTATTTTGTACAGGAGGAGATTTTTTATTCACCTAGATTAAATGCTTTGTGAAGTAAATTAATTGCTTCTGGCACATTTTCTGATTGTATTAAACACCAAATAGTCATATGAGAATCTGCTGTTTGAAGAACTTCTATATTATTTAATACTAAAGTATTTATTATTTTAGCCATAATACCTGGCACACCAGTCATTCCATGGCCTACCATAGCTATTGTACTACAATTTTCAATTATGCTATAAACAATATTAGCTTCATCTAAAACTCTTTTTAAAGTATCTTTTTCATAAGAATCAATTGTAAATATCTGTTCTGTCGGGAAGATATTTATAAGATCTAAGCTTATATGATTCTTAGCTAATATATCTAATAACCTTCTATAATCAGAAACATCTTTATTGTCCTTTAATCTTACCTTGACTTGAATTCTATCACTTAAATGTGTTATTCCTGATAATGAGCTATTTATACTATTAGCTCCAAGATTATTTATTAATGTTCCCTTGCAGTCATTCATAGTATTTTTTATAACTAAAGGTATATTACCTCTTCTAGCTAAATCTACAGCCTTAGGATGGATTACCTTAGCACCCTGATCTGCTAGTTGGAATACTTCATTATAGCTTATAACATCTATTAATGATGCATTATCAACTATTCTAGGGTCAGCTGTCATAATACCATCTACATCTGTATAAATCTCAATAGATTCTGCCTCTAAAGCTACACCTAAAATACAAGCTGAAGTATCACTTCCACCTCTTCCTAAAGTAGTATAATAACCTTTTTCAGTTACACCTTGAAATCCTGTAACTACTGGTACTTTTCCTGACTCTAAAATACTTTGAATCAATTCTGGTTTTGTATCAATAAGTTGTGCTTTTGTAAAAGAATCATTTGTTACAATACCTGCTTGACCTCCTGTTAAAGGAACTGACTGCACACCTGCATTTACTAATGCATTAGACATAACAACTGCACTAATTATTTCACCACAACACATTAACATATCTTGAGCTTGTTTGTTTTCTCTTTTAAAATTATTATCAAGTAATGATAATAATGTATCTGTTGCATAAGGAGCTCCTTTTCTACCCATTGCTGAAACTACAACGACAGGTGAATACCCCTCTTCAATAGCTTTTTTAACCTTTGCTACTACTTGTTCTCTTCTTTCCTCTGTTGATACAGATGTACCTCCAAATTTCTGCACGATAATCTTCAAGTAAAATTCCCCCCTAATATCTACACTCTTGCTCTTCTAATTTTTCCTCTGTCGGCAGATACTACTATTACATTGGCCCCAACCTTAGTAACGTATTCCCACGGTATTTCTACATACTCTCTTCCTCCGAAGAATCCAAATTTACTTCCAGCAACAGCTGCTACTATAAATTGTATATTGCCATTTTCATCAATTATAAAATCAAGTGCTTGTTGAGTATCATACTTTTCTGCTTCTTCTGTATTGAAAATTTCATATCTTTCTAAGTCACTTAGCAATCTATATTTTGAATCCATTCTAGCCTCTACGTCATAATACTCTTGTCTTCTTTTTTCCCCTCTAATCATATAAGCCTCCTCCTTATTCTCTTAAGTAAATCTTATGCGAAAAAAAGGTACTTTATTACATAATATTATGACAATTTAATTATATCTTAGTTTTACCATTTTTTCCAGTATTATCGTAAGCTCTAATATCATTCTCTACCATAAGATTTAGCTTTTCCCATTCTATATCTTGACCTACATAAGCTGAGCTTATAATTCCTGGTTTAAAACACGTCTCCAATACATATTCTATGTCATCATTGTTTATATTGTTAATTTTTTCAATAACTTCATCTTGTGTTTTTATTTTATTTTGAAGTAAAACACATTTTGCATTAGCAAACATCCTAGAAGATGTACTTTCTAAGCCTAAAATATAATTTGCTTTTATTTTTTCCTTATTTATCTCTAAAAGCTCTTTACTTATACCATTACTAGCAAATTTTTTTATTTCGTCATTTATTACCGATAAAGCTTTATCAGCATACTGCTTACTTAAGCCTGTATATATATTTACGAGTCCTGTTCCTAAATAAGGATGACCATAAGCATATATTGTATAACATAAGCCTAATTCCTCTCTTACCTTTTGGAATAATATAGATGAAGCTCCACCTCCAAAAATATTATTTAATAAAACTAAAGAATAACCTTTATCATGAGCATAAGGTAAACCCTTATAAGCTAAATTAATATGAAGTTGTTCAATTTGTTTATTTGTATATTTGCTTCCATTAAGTAAAATAGGATTTTCATAGGTTGGAATATATATTCTTCCATCTCCCCACTTCCCAAAATACTCTTCTATCATTTTTATTACTTCTTTTTCATCAAACTTACCACAAATAGATATTACAGAATTATAAGGAGTATATTTATCAGCAATAAAATCTAATATTTTCTTTCTATTAAAGGATTTCACTGTATCTATAGTACCTAATATAGGATATGATAATGGATTTTCACCAAATATAGCTTTAGATTGATTATTATCTAAAACATCTTCTGGAGTATCCTCACTCATATTTATTTCTTCTATAACGACACCTTTTTCCTTTTCTATTTCCTCTTCATCAAAATTAGAATTTAACATCATATCTGATAATATATCTAAAGAAAGCTTTAAATGAGTGTTTAACGCCTTAATATAATAGCAAGTTGCTTCTTTGCTAGTATATGCATTTATCTGTCCACCTACATTTTCTATTTCTTGAACTATTTCCTTTGAAGTTCTTTTCGTCGTTCCTTTAAAAAACATATGCTCAATAAAATGAGAAATCCCATTTATATTTAAATCTTCATTCCTTGATCCATTTTGAACCATAACTCCCACGCTTATTGAATTAACATGTTCAATATATTCTGTTACTACTCTTAAGCCATTTTTAAGTGTATATAAATTATGCATAAAGCCTCCTATAAGCTCTTTAATAGTATTTTTCATTCGCTTCTAGTTTATTTCAAGAATATTAAAATTATTCTAAATAAAGAAAAAAGGCAATAAATTGCCCTTTTGTTACAACTATTTATTCTGATACTTCTTCTGACTTTTCTTCATCTTCAACTAAAGCATCTTTTCTTGAAAGATTTACTCTTCCTTGACTATCTATTTCAGTTACTTTAACTAAAATTTCATCACCAACAGCTACAACATCTTCTACTTTATTTACTCTAGCTTTATCAAGCTTTGATATATGACATAATCCTTCTTTATTAGGAAGAATTTCTACAAACGCTCCAAATGTAGCTATCTTTGTAACTTTTCCTAAGTATATTTCTCCAGCTTTAACTTCTTTAGTTAAACCTTCTATTATACTTATTGCTTTATTTACACCATCATGATCTGCTGATGATACAAATACAGTTCCATCTTCTTGGATATCTATTTTTACACCAGTTTCTTCAATTATCTTATTGATAACTTTTCCACCAGCTCCTATAACATCTCTGATTTTTTCTGGATCTATATTGATTATTGAAGTTTTAGGTGCATATGTTGATACTTCTTTTCTTGCTTGTGGTATACACGCTTCCATTTTTTCTAAAATGTGAAGTCTAGCTTTTCTAGCATCTTTAATAGCATCTTCAATTACCTTAAAGCTTAATCCCTTAATTTTTGTATCTACTTGGATTGATGTAATACCTTCAGTAGTTCCTGCAACCTTAAAGTCCATATCTGCAAAGAAGTCTTCTATTCCTTGAATATCAGTTAATACTTCTTCTCTTGAAAGGTCTTCTGATGTTATTAATCCCATTGCAATACCAGCAGCTGGTCTCTTTAATGGTACACCTGCATCTAAAAGTGCTAATGTACTACCACAAACTGATGCTTGTGATGTTGAACCATTTGAGCTAAGTACTTCTGATACTAATCTTATAGTATATGGGAATTCTTCTTGTGAAGGAATTAATGGTTCTAAAGCTCTTTCTGCTAAAGCTCCGTGACCTATTTCTCTTCTTCCTGGTCCTCTTAACGGTCTAACTTCTCCTACTGAATATGCTGGGAAATTATAGTGATGCATATATCTCTTTGATTCAGCTTCACCTATACCATCTATTATTTGTATATCACCTACAGCCCCTAATGTAGCTACAGTCATTACTTGAGTTAATCCTCTAGTAAATAACCCAGTACCATGAGTTCTAGGTAATATTCCTACATCACAGCTTATTTTTCTTACTTGGTCGAATGCTCTTTCATCAGGTCTTCTATGATGATTTAAAAGCATATCTCTAACAACTTCTTTTTGCATTGTGTATAATATTTCTTTTAAATCCCCTATGCATTCAGCATATTTTTCTTCAAATTCTGCATAAACCTTTTCAGTTACTATATCCATAGCTGCATTTCTTTCATCTTTATCTGAAATCCACATAGCTTCTTTTACCATTTCACCTGCAAAAGCTTCTGCTGCTGCTTCTAATTCAGCATTTACTTTATAAAGTTCTGGCACCATCTTTTCTTTACCAAACTTAGCCATAGCCTCTTCTTGGAATTTAATTATATCTTGACACTTATCAAATCCAAACTTAATTGCATCTATCATAGTATCTTCAGGAATTTCTTGTCCTCCAGCTTCTATCATCATAACTCTTTCGCTAGTTGCACAAACAGTTAATTCTAATATGCTTTCTTCTCTTTCTTTTGATGTTGGATTTAAAATAAAGTTTCCATCGATTAGACCTACTTGCACTGCTGCAACTGGTGTTGAGAACGGAATACTTGATAAGCATAATGCTGTTGATGCTGCATTAATTGCTAATATTTCTGGTAGGTTGTCTTTTTCTACTGAGACTACTGTACAAACTACTTGAACATCATTTCTATATCCTTTCGGGAATAAAGGTCTTAAAGGTCTATCAACTGCTCTTCCGAAAAGTATAGCATTTTCTGAAGGTCTTCCCTCTCTCTTAATAAATCCACCTGGGATTTTTCCTACTGAATATAGTCTTTCCTCATACTCCACGCTTAATGGGAAGAAATCTATCCCATCTCTAGGTTTTTCTGAAGCATTGACATTTGTCATTATAACTGTATCTCCATAGCTTACAAAAGCTGCTACATTTGATAACATACCAACTTTTCCAAACTCAACTTTTAACTCTCTTCCTGCTATAGTTGTTTGAATTACATTGTTCATTTTGTAACCTCCCTTCAGGTTCTCATATCATAAATTGTATTTATTATATCAAATATTTGTTTTAATAAAATAATAGAGCGGCTTAAAAACCGCTCTACAGACTATCTTCTTAAGCCTAATTTTTTGATTATTTCTCTGTATCTTTCGATATCTTGATCTGCTAAGTAATTTAAAAGACCTCTTCTTGAACCAACCATCATTAAAAGACCTCTTCTTGAGTGGTGATCTTTCTTGTGCATTTTTAAGTGTCCAGTTAAAGAATTGATTCTTTCTGTTAATAATGCTATTTGCACTTCTGGTGAACCAGTATCTCCTTCGTGTCTAGCATGTTCTCTTATTATTTCTTGCTTTCTTATTGCGTCCATTATGCGCACCTCCGTAAAATTATCCCCTATATCCATGAAATGAGATAGCCTCCTCAAATCTTAGAAGTAGGTTCTTCATGAGTTATTATAACAAATGCTTTTTAACTTGTAAATTAATTTTTAATTATTTAACATAATTTTTTTATTTTCTAAGGCAAACTCCTTATCCTTAAATAGCTGATTAACTAATTCATCAAGAGAATTAAATTTTTTTTCATCTCTAATTCTTTCGATAAAATAGACTTCTATTTCTTCATCATAAATCATACTGTTAAAATCTAAAATATAAGTCTCTATAGTTAATTGTTGCCCATTTACAGTAGGATTATTCCCAACAGAAGTAATTCCTTTGAATAATTTCCCATTCCAAGCTACATTTGTGTAGTAAACTCCTATTTTAGGAATTATTACATCTTCATTGAAAGATAAATTTGCAGTTGGAAAACCTATTGTTCTTCCAAGCTTTTTACCATGCGTTACCTTTCCTCTTATCATAAATGGCCTAGATAACATTTCAAAGGCTTCAGAAACTTTCCCTTCTTGAATACTTCCTCTTACTCTTGTACTGCTTATTATGTCTTCCTTATACTTATAAGGTTCCATAACATGAAGTTCGTAGTTATATTTATTTTTTAGCTTTTCTAAAAGATGAACATCACCTTGATTTTTATGGCCAAATCTAAAATTAAAACCTACTACTATTCCTTTTACATTATAATCTTCACAAAGAAGCTTTATAAAATCTTCAGGAGACATCTTCATAAACTCTTGTGTAAAATTTCTAAGAGCTACTACATCTATTTTTTCTTTTTCTAAGCATTGAATTTTACTTTGTAAATCCATTATTAGCTTAGGAGCTAAATCTTTATTAATTAAAGCTCTTGGATGATTTATATATGTAAAAACCATACTATTTGCATTTTTCTCCCTAGCCATCTCTACTACTTTTTTTATAAGCGATAAGTGACCTAGATGTAATCCATCAAAGCTTCCAAGAGCAACATAGTTGTCCTTATGTTTATCCTTTATAATAATATCGTTTAATACTATCATATTATTGTCTCCTAATTGTTTAATAATTTTTCTATTTTAAAGCCTTGGCTATCTTTGCTTCCTAATCCTATAAAACAATTTTCTTCATCATACACTCTATATAGCTTATTTAGCTCTATATTGTCTAAACTAAGTCTTTTATCAAAAACCCTTACTCCATTTATAAGAAGCTTTGCGTATTTATTTCCAACAGTAATCTTTTCATAAATATTCAATGCATCTTCTATAGAGATTAAATAGTTTTCTATATTTTCCTCAGTTAAGTCATCTATATTTATAGAATGCTCTTCATTAAATATTGAAGTTTTAAATCTCTTTAAGTCAGTCATAGCAGCCCCTACTCCTAGAGTTTCTCCAATATCTAAACAAAGACTTCTTATATATGTTCCCTTTGAACAAGTTACCCTCATTTTTACATAAGGATTATTTATTTCAATGTCTTCAATATTATATATGGTAATTAATCTACCTTCTCTATGAACTTCTATACCTTTTCTGGCAAGTTCATAAAGTCTAACACCATTTTGCTTTAATGCTGAATACATCGGAGGAACTTGTGAATACTCACCCTTAAATGAATTTACAGCCTTTAATATCTCATCATCATTTAAGTGACTTGTATCCTTTTCTTCTATTACTTCTCCCTCTAAATCATATGTAGTAGTTTTTAAACCTAATTTAAATTCAACATCATATCCTTTTTCAGAATTCATAATATAATCTATTATTTTAGTAGCTTTTCCTATACAAACAGGAAGAACACCAGTAGCCTCTGGATCTAGAGTCCCTGTATGTCCAACTTTACCTGTTTTTGCAACTTTTTTTATTTTTCTAACAACATCAAAAGATGTCATTCCTTTATTTTTGAAAATATTAATTACGCCATTCATTAACGTAACTCCATTTCAATTTGCTCTAGGATTTTATCCTTTGCTTCATCCATGCAAATTCCATTAAGAGTAATTCCAGAAGCCTTTGTATGACCTCCGCCTCCTAAGTTTTCAGCTACAGCTCTTACATCAAAGTTAGTCTTTGATCTTAAGCTAGCTTTTGATCCATTTTCTGTTTCCTTAATAAGCACTGAAACTTCTACACCTTTAATTTGTAAACCAAAGGATATAATATCGGAAGTATCTCCAAGTTCAATACCTAATTCTTCTGCATAGCACATAGGAATTTGTATTAAAGCTACTTTTCTATCTAATAGAAGTTCCATCTTATCTAAGGCCTTACCAATCAGCCTTATCTTTTGGAAACTTTTATTATCAAATAAACTTTGATATATATAAGTGTTATCAACACCTAATTTCTTTAATTTAGCTGCTATAGTATGAGTTTTTTCTCTTACATTAGAATGCCTAAATGCTCCTGTGTCTGTAACTAAAGATGTATATAGACACGTTCCTATTTGCTTATTTGAAATAGTATATTCATCAAAATTCACACCTAAGTATTCTAATAAATCATATACTATTTCTGCTGTTGCAGCAGCCTTTACATCAACAAAGTTTTCATCACCATAATAATCGTTAGATATATGATGATCCACATTTATAAGCTTTCCTCTAAATCCTTTAAGGTTAGCTGAAACTCTTTCATAATTTCCACAATCTAAAACTATTACTGTATCAGTTCCCTCTAAAGGTTCTAAAACTTCTCCTGTTGCCTCTTCAGCTAAAGGTAGAAAGTATAGGTTATCTGAAAGCTTATCTTTTGATATTAGATAAGCATTTTTATTTAAACTTCTTAAACCAGCTAATAATCCTAATGCACTACCTACAGCATCACCATCAGGTGATGCATGGTAGGTAATACCTATTTTATTACTTTTTAAAAGACTCTTACTTATATCAATTAAAGACATATTACTTTTCCTTAACCCTTTCTATTAGAGCTCCTATCTTCATTCCATAGTTGATAGAGTCATCTAATTCAAAGATAACTTGTGGAGTATTTCTTAAATTGATTCTTCTACCAATTTCTCTTCTTATATACCCACTAGCACTTTTTAATGCTGCAAATGTATCCTTTTTCTCTTCTTCATTTTTTCCAAAGATACTAACAAATACTTTCGCATATCTTAAATCTTTTGTAACTTCAACAGATGTAACTGAAACCATTGCTGTCATTCTAGGGTCTTTAATTTCATCTCTTATAATTACACTGATTTCTCTTTTAACTTCTTCGTTTATTCTTCCACCTCTGTAGTTAGCCATTCAAAATCACCTCTTTATATTAAAGCTCTTTTCTCTTGATTGCTTCCATTGTGTATGATTCTATTATATCGCCTTCTTTAAGGTCATTGAATTTCTCAACGCTTAAACCACATTCATATCCTGTGTTTACTTCCTTAACATCGTCTTTAAATCTCTTTAATGAAGCTAGTTTTGATTCAAATATAACTATTCCTTCTCTTATAACTCTTATATCTGAATTTCTTAATATTTTACCATTTAAAACGTATGAACCAGCAATTGTTCCTACATTTGAAATCTTATAAACTAATCTTACTTCAGCTTTACCATTTATAACTTCTTTATATTCTGGATCAAGCATACCTATCATAGCTGATTTAACATCTTCTATTGCATCGTAGATAATTCTATAAGTTTTAATATCAACACCATCTCTATCAGCAATTACTCCTGCATTATTATCAGGTCTAACGTTAAATCCTATTAATAAAGCGTTAGATGCTGTTGCTAATGTTACATCTGTTTCAGTTATAGCTCCAACACCACTGTGTATAACTCTAACCTTAACATCATCTGTTGAAAGCTTTTCTAATGATTGCTTTATAGCTTGAACTGAACCTTGTACGTCAGCCTTAACTATTATTGAAAGTTCCTTTACAGTTCCTTCTTGAATTTGGCTATATAAATCTTCAAGAGATACTCTGTTTGCTGAGTGGAAGCTTTCATCTTTTATTTTTTGCTTTCTAGTTTCAGCCATATTTCTAGCAGTTTTTTCATCTTTAACTACTGCAAATCTATCTCCTGCTGCTGGAACTTCTGAAAGACCTAATATCTCAACTGGAATTGATGGCCCTGCTGATTTAATTTTCTTTCCTTTATCATCAAACATTGCTCTTATTCTACCATAAGTAGATCCAACTAATATTGCATCTCCTACATGTAAAGTACCATTTTGGATAAGTAAAGTAGCAACTGCTCCTCTTCCCTTATCAAGCTTTGCCTCTATAACTGTTCCCTTAGCTTTTCTGTTTGGATCTGCTTGTAATTCAGCCATTTCAGAAGTTAATAATACCATTTCTAGTAATTGCTCTAAGTTTTCACCTGTCTTAGCTGATACTGGTACACATATTGTATCTCCACCCCAGTCTTCTGATACTAATCCATGTTCAGTTAATTCTTGCTTAACTCTTTCTGGATCAGCTCCTGGTCTATCCATTTTGTTTATAGCTATTATCATAGGAACTTCAGCTGCTTTACAGTGATTTATAGCTTCTTTTGTTTGTGGCATTATTCCATCATCTGCTGCAACAACTAAAATAACTACATCTGTAACTTGTGCTCCTCTTGCTCTCATTGCTGTGAAAGCTTCATGTCCTGGTGTATCTAAGAATGTTAATTTTTCTCCATTAACATTTACTGTATAAGCACCTATATGTTGAGTTATTCCACCAGCTTCTGAAGCTGTAACCTTAGCTTTTCTTATAGCATCTAATAAAGATGTCTTACCATGGTCAACGTGTCCCATAACAGTAACAATTGGTGGTCTCTTAACTAATGCTTCTTCGTCTACTATTTCTTCTTCAAAAGTATCTAATTCTTCTACTTCTTCTTTTTTAGCAACTAAGCACTCATATTTTTCACATACTTTTTCAGCTGTAGCATAATCTATTTCTTGGTTAATAGCTGCCATAACTCCTGTGAATATTAAAGTTCTTATTACATCAGCAGATGGTTTACCTAACTTTTCAGCTAGTTCTTTTACAGTAATAGTTTCACCCATTTCTATAACTCCTGAACCACCTTCTCCGTAGCTTATGTTTTTTTCTTCTTCATCTTCGTCTCTTTTTCTCTTTTTCTTTTTAGCTTGATTATTTACAGATTCAGCTAATTCATTTTCATATTCTTGAACAATTGAACTTTCTTCGCTTCCACCTAATAATTCTTTTATTAATTCAGCATCTTCATCTTCAATTACGCTCATATGATTTTTCACATCTACGCTAAATTCTTCCATTAATAACGTTATAAGATCTTTTGAACTTACATTAAGTTCTTTTGCCAATTCATATACTCTGATTTTTGACAATAAAATCACCCCCGGTTAAATTTGTGCCTTTCCCTCTTGGTAAAGGGTAATAAGCTTTTTTGCTATATTTTCATCACTTATAGCGATTACTTTTACTTCTTCTCTTCCTATTGGGTATCCTAGTTCTTCCTTAGAGAAATCCTCTATGTACGGAATATTTTTAATAGTGCAATGATTTACAAATTTCTTTCTAGTGCTATTTGATGCATCATTAGAAATTACTATAAGAAATAATTTTGTTCTATTTCTTTGTTCATCACACTTACTATACCCTTCAATTATATTTCCAGACCTTTTAGCTAATCCTAAGAAATTAAAAAATTTATTCATTTCCTATCTCTTCCCTTAATCTATTATAAATAGTCTCATCTATTGATATATCTAAGTTTCTACTAAGTCTCTTAGCTTTAAAAGCCTTTTCTAAACAATTTAGATCCTTGCATATGTATGCGCCTCTTCCAGACTTTTTACCAGTTAAATCTACTGAAACTTCATTTTCTGGAGTTTTAACTACTCTAATAAGTTCTCTTTTTGGCTTCATTTCCATACAACCTGTGCACATTCTCATTGGGATTTTCTTCACTTTCATAAAAAAATCCTCCTATTCAGCTGATTCTTCTATTACTTCTGAAACTTCAGTAGTCTTTGCAGCTTCTGCTTGTGACTTGCTCTTTATATCAATTTTCCAACCAGTTAATTTTGCTGCAAGTCTAACATTTTGACCTTCTTTACCTATTGCTAATGAAAGTTGATTATCTTCAACAACAACTTTTGCTGATTTTGAATCTTCATCTACCTTAACATCTAAAACTCTTGATGGGCTTAAAGCGCTAGCAATAAATTCTTCTGGATTTTTGCTCCATTTAATTATGTCAATTTTTTCACCTTTTAGCTCATTAACTATGTTTTGAACTCTTACTCCCTTAGGACCAACACATGCTCCCATTGGATCAACATTTTCATCATTTGAATAAACAGCTATTTTACTTCTTGATCCTGCTTCTCTTGATATACTCTTAATTTCAACTACACCTTCGAAGATTTCTGGAACTTCAAGTTCAAATAATCTCTTTACTAAACCTGGATGTGTTCTTGAAACTAAAACTTGAGCTCCCTTTGAACCATTTTTAACTTCAACAACATAAAGCTTTAACTTTTCGTTAAATCTATAGTCTTCAGCAGGCATTTGTTCGTTTGGTCCTATAACACCTTCTATTCTTCCAAGGTTAACAAAAACATTCCCCTTATCTTTTCTAAGAATAGTTCCAGTAATTATATCAAACTCTTGCTCTTTATATTCTGAATAAACTATTGTTCTTTCTGCTTCTCTTATTCTTTGAGTAACTACACCCTTAGCTAATTGAGCTGCAACTCTTCCAAAATTCTTTGGTGTTACCTCTAAATCAACTATATCATCTAAATCATATCTTGGGCTTATTTCTTTGGCTTCTTCTATTGATATTTCAGTTACTGTATCATATACATCTTCTACAACTACCTTTTGTGCGTAAACGTGTATTTCACCTGTTTCCCTATCAATAGTAACTTTAACGTTTTGAGCTGCAGTCGTTGGACTAGCATAGTTTTTCTTATATGCAGCCACTAATGCATCCTCTATCGTTGTAAATATTAAATCTTCGCTAATCCCCTTGTCTTTGACAATTTCTTTAAGAGCACCTATAAACTCTTGGTTCATCTTTACACCCTCCTTATTAAATTTCCCCTTGTAAATTTGCTGATTTTATTTTATCTTTTGGAACAGTAACTACTTCTTCAGCTTCTATAACTACTGAATCATTAGTAACTTCCTTTAAGATACCTTTTACATTTTTTCTTCCGTCTAGTGATTTTGTAAATCTAACTAAAACTTCTTTGCCTAATTGCTTTTCAAAGTGTACATCTGTATATAATCCTCTATTAAGACCTGGTGATGACACTTCAAGGAAGTATGCTTCTTTAATTGGATCTTTTTCATCCATTATGTCGCTTACTCTTCTTGATAAAGCTTCACAATCAGATAACTTAATTCCGCCTTCCTTATCTATATATATTCTTAAATAGTATTCTCCATTTTCTTTAACATACTCAATATGATAAATTTCATAGTTTAGTTCATCGGCTATAGGTCTTACTAATTGATCAATACTTTCTATTAAGGCATCAATTTTCATACTAACCCTCCTTTTCTATATTCAGTTGTGTTACAAAAGTAACTTACTTATAATTTACCCATAAAACATAATTTCTAAAATTATATTTTATTATTTAACTATATGAAAAACGCAACTAATAGTAGTTGCGTTTAAACAGAAAGAGCGGGTAATTATCATTCCCACTCTAATCATCAGCTATTAGTAAATCACTTCTTACCATATCTTATCATAGTTTACTAACAAACACAAGAGGTAAGCTACATATTTTAATGTAGCTTACATTTATTACATGCCCTTAATGCTTGTTTTTTATACTAAATCTTAAAATAATGATAATTGATTTGTTTCAGACATTCCTTCTAAACACCCATGATTTCCTAAAGTTTCTATTGCTGTTTTAGATATCTTAGATCTTAATCTTAAATCTTCTTTAGAAATAAACTCACCATCTTTTCTTGCTTCAACAATACTTTTTGCTGCATTTTCTCCAATTCCTTGAAGTGCATTTATAGGTGGCCTTATTCCATCTTCTTCAATTTTAAATTTAACTGCTTCTGATTTATAAAGGTCAACTTTTAAGAATTTAAAGCCTCTTGCATAAAGTTCATAGGATAATTCAAGAACTGTAATCATCCCTTTATCCTTTGCCGTAACCTTATTACCTAAGTCATATAATTCTTTCAATTTCGCTTCTATTGCTCCAGGACCTTTACATATTAAATCTGCGTCAAAATCATCTGCTCTTACTGTAAAGTAAGTTGTATAATATGCTTC
>NZ_JBOFYU010000228.1:0-6480 GCF_051654825.1 Clostridium sp. | reverse complement strand
ATCACTTTCTATAATTTGCTTTAATGTTTGTACTCCATAGAAAGTTCCTGATTCGTCATTTCCTCTAATTACTATTTTATCTCCAGCTTCATTATCTTTAGAAACTAAAACATATCCTTCTTCTTTAGTAACTGTAGATACATCTACACCAGCTTCAACTAATGCTTCATCCATTCCAGCTACATTATCATTTGCCTCACCTATATAAATTGTAGTTGCACCTTCCACTAAAGTTTCATTTATCTTTATGTCCATGCTTGTTAATATACTTTTTAATAAATCTACTGCATATTGATCTGCTTCACTTGCACCTACTATATTAATAGTTTCTGTTAACTCAACTTCTCCATTTAATATTTCCATACTTTGAGGCATAGGGTTAATAGTTAAGCTTTTTTCTGATAAACTATTTACTACTTCTCTAGTTACATCCTCTGTTGCTTGTACACTTATTGATGCTAGTGAATTAACTGCTAATACTGCTGCTAAACACATTCCTACTTTTTTTGCAAACTTTGCTCTTGCCATAATAAAACCCTCCATAAAACTTATTGTTAAATAAAAAAAAGCCAAAGGTGCTTAAAATAAACACACTTTAGCTAATGCCTACTCCTACGTAGTTACACACTAAAATAATCCCTTTATACACCTGTAATGGCTTTAAATATAAAATATCACATATTTATCCAAAAGTAAACATTTACTTTTTAATTTTTATAATTTTTACTAAATATATTTAAACTTATAAATCCCTTAAAATTATATAATGTAGAATATTGACTTCAATTGTATATATTGAATCTTTTTTATCGAATTCTTTTTTTAATTTTTTCCACGTAAACCTTTACTGATATGTATAAAAATGTTATACTTAAGTTACTCAAGGGAACCGGTGCAAGTCGGGAGTATTAACAAAAAAAATATAAGAATTTTCTTTAAGAATTGGACAACTACTGGTCTGCTAACTTTAGTTGTCTTTTTCGTGTTTTCAACAATAATTAGATATTAAATAAATTGCACCTAGAAGGATAACTCTTCATTCTAGGTGCTTTTGCTTTCTATAATTATAGTCACTATATCCTGACACCTCTTATTTGGTGCTATAATAGCGAAACATATCTCCATAACTACCTATAACCTTCAGGTTAAGTAAACACTCCACCTGAAGGTTATAATTCCTGTTTATACTACTTTTTAGTTCTTACATTAATCGACTTAGGCTTTGACTCTTCCCCATTTGAATATTTAGCTGTTACCTTAAATCCATAAATAGAGTTTTTATTTAGTCCTTCTACTTTATATGTGTTATTTTTTGAACTAATAGAATCTATTTTTTTACCATCTTTATAAATTACATATTCTACTAAACCTATTATTTCTTTTGGAGCTTCCCAAGATAATATTAAACTATTTGATGTTACATCACTTTCCTTTAGCTTTTCTACCTTTCCTACAACAATATTATCTTCTTCTGATTTATCCATTCCTTCAAATCTTTCTTCAAAATCAATATCGAATTCTGAGTAATTTCCTGCTCCAGTTAAGTAATTAACATCAAAGAATGTTCTTTCCTCGTCTTTTAATCCTGCTGCATAAGGTGAAAATGTTGATAAATATATTTTATTTTCCTTTTCATCAAACTCTGCAAATTTAAATAATGCATTTCCTCCATTATATGCAAATTGATAATCTGCTAATATATTAAATACATCATTTCCTGCATCATTTTTTAATACTTGATCACCTGCTCCATGGCTATGACCACCAATCATCATAAATACTTGATTATATTTCTTTACTACTTCCCAAATCTTTTTTCCTCTAGTGCTTAACTTAATATCATTTGGTACTGTGTCTGAACAATTTTGTATATCGTGACTTGTAATTATAGTAGGCATATTTGTATTTTTTAATACTTCTTCAACCCAAGGTAAATCCTCATCTATATTATGAATTGATACTGATAAAGTTAAGTACTTATAGCTTCCTGCATCTACTACCATATATGAACTAACCCCTGAAGGTGAAGTTCTAGTAATATAATCACTTGTTAAAATGCCATATTCGCTATCTTTTCCAAAAGTATTTAAATAATTATCTAATGAATCATGATTACCTGGCTGCATTAAAAGCTTAATATCGTTTTGAGGTAATTTATTAAACATTCTTGCTGTATCCCATTGATTTGTATCCCATCCATTTTCAACAATATCTCCTAAATGAGTAACTGAAACTACGTTAGTTAAATTTTTATTTTCTACTAGCCAATCCATTGCTGAATTCATAACATTTCCCTTGAATTTAATAGTATTTTGAGTATCAGGTAAAAATACCATATTGTAATTTTTCTTATCTCTTAAAGAAAATTCATCATTAACACCATATTCGCCTATATATTCTTCATGGTTTGATATTAACCAATCTTCCTTTTCTAAAGCTCCTTCTGATATTCTTACTTGTTGGTAGTTTCCTCTTCCAAACTTACTTAATGTTTGGCTTCCTTCCTTCCACCAGCTTGACCCTATTCTAAATCTTCCATCCTCAGCATCTGCATACAATCCTCCCATATCTCCTACATAATCTCTAAATGCTTCTGCTCCATTTACATAAGTTCTTATAACATCATTATCTGATGTAACTACTATATGATACCAAACTCCACCCTTATCCATAGAAACAGACCATGCTGCTGAATTCATTTGGTGATCATCATTTTTGTTAGCTGCAAGATATTGAATTTCCTTACAATTTGAAACTGATAAAGCCATACTTCCTAATTCAGGCTCATCCATACTTTTAGAATCACCTTGTCTCGCCATTAATCCCATCCAACTATCACTTGCTGTCCAATCCATAGGTAATTGATATAAAAATTCTATTGTATAACCCTCTTCAAAATTTTCTTTATTTATAGGTGCATCCTCTACTGTTATAAAGTCTGCTCCAACCTTATTTTTACTATCACCATTTATTCTTAAACTTCCATTTACCTTATCGTACATCTTTTCATCTGTAAACTCTAAGTAGTTATTCATATTTTCCGGATTTCCATAAGTATTAATTTCAATATCATTTCCATTTCCAGTTACATCTTTAAAAATTAAATTTTTGTCTGTAATTGAACCTGATTTAACACTTTCCTCTTCAAACTTCCATTCAGCAAGTACATTTACATCTTCTCCAAAAGCAAAAGTTTCCCTTGTTAACCCATTAAATATTGATACTGTAGCCATACAAGATAATACCGATAATGCTACTAACCTTTTTATTCCTCTCATAAATAACCTCTCCTTATGTATTTAATACATATTAAGATTATCATTTTACACTCTTCCTAAATACATACTTTGTGTTAATTTATGTAAAGTATGTTTAACCTTTGTAAAATATAAATTAATTTGTATTGAATTTATTTAATATAAGTAGGCTATATTTTAAACAAATGTTTATATTATAGTATTTAATAAATATTACAAGCAAATAACTCTAAATAAGAGTAAATAAGTAAAAAGGCATTACTTTGCTTTAACAAAATAATGCCTTTATTATTATAATATACTCTTTAAATACTCTGTAAATTCATCTTTAAGATCTTCTCTTCTTAAAGCATATTCCACTGTTGCTTGTAAGAAACCTAATTTATCCCCTACATCATATCTTTGACCTTCAAAATCGTAAGCATACATTGCTTCTCTTTCTAGAAGAGTTAATAATGCATCAGTTAATTGAATTTCTCCACCTTTTCCTGGTTTAGTATTTTCTAATATATCAAATATTTGCGGAGTTATAATATATCTACCTAATATAGCTACATTAGATGGTGCCTCTTCTCTACTTGGCTTTTCTACTAATCCTTTAACCTTATAAACTCTATCTTCTATATGTAATCCATTTACTATTCCATATTTAGATACATTTTCTGGTGCAACTGTTTGAACTCCTAAAACTGAAGTTCTATATTCACTATAACAATCCATTAATTGCTTTAAGCAAGGCTTTTGATCGTTATAAACTATATCATCACCTAATAATACTGCAAAAGGTTCATTTCCTACAAATGTTTTTGCACAATGTATTGCATGACCTAATCCCTTAGGTTCCTTTTGTCTTATAAAGTGAATATCAACCATATTAGAAATACCTCTAACCATTTCTAACATTTCTTGCTTACCGCTTTTTTCAAGTTCTAGTTCTAATTCAACTGATCTATCAAAGTGGTCTTCTATACACTTTTTACTTCTTCCTGTTATTATAAGAATTTCTTCAATACCTGAAGCAATAGCTTCTTCTATAATATATTGAATTGTTGGCTTATCAACTATAGGTAACATTTCCTTTGGTTGTGCCTTTGTTGCTGGTAAAAATCTTGTACCTAACCCTGCTGCTGGTATAATTGCTTTTCTAATTTTATTGCTCATAAATAATCTCCTAAACCTATTGTAAGTTAAATATATATATTTTTTATCTTACGTTTTTTAATTAATATATCTTATGTTTTATAATAAAAAAAACTTTTATCACTTAAATTAGTATAAATTTTTCTTAGTTTAAGAATCCTTTAATATTTAAAAGATTCTTAAACTATATTATAAATCTTAAAGTGCTTTATTTAGTTTTTCCATTACATTAACTTTAAATTCTTCAACTTTTTTATTTGAATCTTCAAGGTTTTCTCCTACTACAGCTAAGTAAACCTTCATTTTAGGTTCTGTACCTGAAGGTCTTACAACAAACCATGAACCATCTGTTAATACATATTTAAGAACATTTGATTTTGGTAAGTCTAAAGTTTTAGTAGTTCCTGCTTCTAAATCTTTTTCTATTGATTCTATGTAGTCATATGAAGTTTTAACCTTTACTCCATTAACTTCTGTTATTTCATTTTCTCTTAAATAATTTAAGCAATAAGCTATTTTTTCTTGCCCTTCTTTTCCTTGTAATTCAATTGAAACTAAAGCTTCTTTATAGAATCCATATGCTTTAGAAAGCTCCATAAATCCTTCATATAAGCTAAGTCCTTTGTTTTTATAGTAAAGAGTCATTTCACAAATCATTTGAGCTGTTATTATCGCATCCTTATCTCTTGCATGATCTCCAAATAGACATCCGTAGCTTTCTTCAAATCCAAATAAGAACTTATGGCTTCCTGTCTTTTCAAAGTTACCCATAATTTCTCCAATGTATTTAAATCCAGTTAATACATCAAATAATTCTACTCCATAATCCTTACAAACTTCTCTTACCATTTCAGTTGTCACTATAGTTTTAATTACAGCTCCATTTGAAGGTAATTTTCCTTCTTCTTTGTATGAATTAATTATATAGTGAGTTAATAAAACTCCCATTTGATTTCCTGTAAGAATTTGATATTCTCCCTTTGAATCCTTAACTACAGCTCCAATTCTATCAGCATCTGGATCTGTTCCAAATATTATATCTGGATTAAGGTCTTTAGCCATTTCTAATGCTAAAGCAAATACCTTTGGATCTTCTGGATTTGGATATGGTGCAGTTGGGAAATTCCCATCTGGTGTTGCTTGTTCTTCTACTATATTAAGGTTTTCATATCCAAGCTCAGTTAATATTCTCTTGATTGGCATTAAACCAGTTCCATGTATAGGAGTGTATATTATCTTTAAATCCTTAGCATGTTCCTTAACTAGTTCTGTTCTTATAGTATGTCCCTTTAATGTATCTATATATTTTCTATCTATTTCTTCACCTATTATATTTAATAGTCCTTTTTCAATAGCTTCTTCTCTTGACATTCTCTTAACATCTGAGTAATCAATAGCATTGATTTCATTAATTACAGCATTTGCGCCTTCATCTGTCATTTGACATCCATCATTTCCGTAAACCTTATATCCATTATATTGTTTTGGATTATGAGATGCAGTTAAAACTATACCTGCATTTGATTTTAATTCTCTTACTGCAAATGATAATTCTGGAGTTGGTCTTAATGACTCAAATAAATTAACTTTTATTCCGTTAGCTCCTAACACTAATGCTGCACATTCTGCAAATTCTGGTGACATATTTCTTGAATCATAAGCTATTGTGACAGAAATATTTTCTTTATATTTATTTACTAAATATCTAGCTAATCCTTCTGTTGCTTTTCCTACTGTATATATATTTAATCTATTACTTCCAGCACCGATAACTCCTCTTAGTCCTCCAGTACCAAATTCTAAATCTTTATAAAATCTATCCTCAATTTCCTTTTCATCAGTTAATGTTGATAATTCAGTCTTTGTAGCTTCATCAATAATGCTTAAATTTAACCATTGGTCTAACTTATCTCTGTAATTCATATTTCTCCTCCGAAAATCAAATTATTTTTATAATTTTAAATCCCTTTACCCATTAAGATTCCATTATTATATACGATTTAATATTAATTATTTATTTTGTAATTACTGAAATTACTTTTTATATTATACAATAACTCCCTTGTTTTATAAATAAAAAAAT
>NZ_JBOFYU010000227.1:0-13635 GCF_051654825.1 Clostridium sp. | reverse complement strand
TAGAAGTCAAATTCACTTTAGATTACAAGCTAAAGGGTTTAGTCCAAGACAGGTAGTAACATATATTAATATGGTAAGTTTTGCTTTTAGTGCAATATCTATTATTTTATTATTAATTAGAAATTAAGTAATTACAAAGAGTTTTGTAATAACTATACATATAAACAGAATTCTTAATTTTAGGTGGAGTTAAAGCTCCATATGAAGGTTAGGAATTGGTTATCTAGGGGCGTGGACCTTGTGTTAGATACCTCCTAAGATGAGGGAGTGTTAAAGCGGCTAGTCATCACATAGAAAAGACTGTACTTATGATTTTATTCAATAAGTACAGTCTTTTTTTATTAGTTCTTACTTAAACTTGTTTATTCGTAATATGTATAAACAAGTTTAATATAAACATTGATTTAAAATATAGTCTATTAATTAAGTAAATCAGCTTTACGTTGCCAAGAACCCCTAACATAATAAATATGAGTTATTACAAGTCCTACAGCCCATCCAAATACAATTCCATACCAAAGTCCTACTGTTCCAAACATATTAGAAAAGACATAGGCAGCAGGTATTCTTACAAGCCATAATGAAATCATAGAGCTTATAAGGGCAAACATAGAATCACCAGCTCCTTTTATTACGCTAGATTGCATATATGAGCTACATACTGCTATAAAGAATGGTCCTATAGTTCTTAAATATTCAGATCCTATTTTTACGACTTCTTCATCAGTATTAAATAGTCTAACTAACTCTTCTGAGAAAAATAAAAATAAAAAGGCTACTGATATAGATAAAACTGTAGACATAATTAGTGATGCATGAAGACCTTTTTTTATTCTTTCAGCTTTTTTAGCTCCAATATTTTGTGCTACAAAGGTAGAAAGAGCAGCTCCTAAATTAATAATTGGAAGAGATATAAAGGATTCAATTTTAGCTCCAGCACCAAAGGCTGCCATAGCAGAAGTTCCATATCCATTAACTAAGGATTGAAGAGTTACAGTTCCTACTGAAAACAACATTTGTTGAATACCACTTGGAACTCCAAGTCTTAGGCCTCTGATAAATATATTTTTACTAAAGCTTAGGTTTTTTATATCAAACTTAAGTACATTATGTTTTTTATTAAGATAAATAATAC
Source organism: Clostridium sp. (assembly GCF_051654825.1). Taxonomy (GTDB): domain Bacteria; phylum Bacillota; class Clostridia; order Clostridiales; family Clostridiaceae; genus Clostridium. The sequence goes on along the minus strand of NZ_JBOFYU010000227.1, from coordinate 12,500 downwards.
TAAATATAAAGGATACACCTTGAGCTATAATAGTTGCTAGTGCCACTCCATTTATACCCATATCAAAGTAGATAATAAATACTATATCTAAAATAATATTTAAAACAGTTGATATTATTAAAAATATTAAAGGGTTTTTAGAATCACCAAGACCTCTTAAAATAGCACTTATTGAATTATATCCTGCAGAAAAAATAGTTCCTGCAAATATAATATTTAAATATCCCTTAGATAAATTAAAAATATTATCTGGTGTATTCATTAGCTTAAGTATAGGAGTAGTTAAGGCTATTCCTAAAAATGTTATTACTATTGAAGCTATAAATACAAAAATATATGTAGTATCAATTGTTGATTTTACCTTGTCCATTTTCTTAGATCCAAAATATTGAGATACAAGAATTGAAAATCCTAAGGTTATTCCCATAAGAAGTGATGTTAATAAAAACATTATAGGATTAGCCCCAGATACAGCTGCCATGGCTTCAACACCAACAAATCTACCAACAATTATACTATCAGCTGTATTATATAATTGTTGAAATAAGCTTCCTATAAGCATTGGCATAGCAAAGAAAAATATGCCTTTTGCTTCATTACCTTTTGTTAAATCATTCATATTAAATTTTCCCCCTTTTAAACACTTATACATTTTACCAAATTAAATCCATATTGTGTGAAAATAATTAAAATATTGACAATTTTATTTTGAAATGATATGATTGTTGGAAATATATTGAAAGACTTGGGGGCGATAGTAATGTACAACGGAAAATTAGTTAAGCTTAGGGCTTATAAGGAAGAAGATATTGCTTTAGCAGTAAAATTTGTAAATGATGAAGAAACGAAGAAGTTATTAGACTCAGGAGCTATTTTTCCTATGACAATATGGCAAGAGGAAGAATGGGTAAAGGGAAGAAAGGGAACATCAGATTTAACTTATGATTTTGCAATGGAAGATTTAAAAACAGGAAAATATATTGGCGGATGTAGCATAAATGAATCAAATATAAAAAATAGACATTGTACTATAGGTATAATGATTGGTGATAAAGATTACTGGGGAAAAGGCTATGGAACAGATGCACTTAAAACATTAATTAAGTTTATATTTGAAGAATTAAACTTTGACAAGGTAAAGCTTGGGGCTTTTAGTTTTAATAAAAGAGCAATAGCCTGTTATAAAAAGGTAGGGTTTATTGAAGAAGGAGTTTTAAGAAAAGAAATATATAGAAATGGTAAATACTACGATAATATTTTAATGGGAATGTTAAAGGAAGAATATTTCGAAAATTTAAAATAAAAAGTGTTTACAAAAGGTAATTTATAGTATATAATGTAAAAAAAGAAATATTTACTTATCAAGAGTGGTGGAGGGACTGGCCCTATGAAACCCGGCAACCTACAAAGTAAGGTTATAGTTATAGAACTAGCATTATTTAAGCTTTTCTATAATATATATAACAGTATTTTGTGTGGTGCTAATTCCTGAAAGATAAGGGTGATTTTATAGGCAATTTATTTATACCTAAAGGTTATCCTTTAGGTATTTTTTATTTTAAGGGGGGCTAATTATGAATATAAGAGAAATTTTTGATAATAAAAAGGTGGTATTTTCTTATGAAATATTTCCACCAAAACCAGAGTCGTCGATTGAGACAATATATAATACATTAGAGGAGCTTAAGGATTTAAGACCAGATTTTATAAGCGTTACCTATGGGGCAGGTGGTAGCTTAGCACAAAATAGAACAATAGAATTATCATCATTAGTAAAACACAAGTACAATATAGAAGCCTTAGCTCATTTAACTTGTATAAGTTCAAGTAAAAGTGAAATAAACGAAATATTAAAAGCTTTAAAAAGAGAGGGTATAGAAAACATTTTAGCACTAAGAGGTGATCTTCCTTTAGATAAAAAGATAAACGGTGAGTTTAGTTATGCTAAAGATTTAATAAGTCATATAGATGGACAAGGTGACTTTAATATAGTTGGAGCTTGTTATCCAGAAGGACATATAGATTGTAGAGATTTAGATAAGGATGTTCTTCACTTAAAGGAAAAAGAAGAAGCAGGAGCAACACACTTTATATCACAGCTATTCTTTGATAATGATTATTTTTATGATTTTTTAGATAAAAAGCAAAAGTATAATATAAAAACACCTATTCAAGCAGGGATAATGCCAGTAATAAATGCAAGACAAATAGAAAGAATAGTTTCTCTTTGTGGAGCTAAAATACCTAATAAGTTTTTAAAGATAATGGATAGATATGGTCATGACAAGGAAGCTTTAAGAGATGCAGGAATTGCCTATGCAGTAGAGCAAATGGTAGATTTAATTTCTTCAGGTGTAGATGGTATTCATTTATATACAATGAATAATCCTTATGTAGCACGAAAGATAAATAGCAGCATTTCTACAATCTTAGAATCGGTAAATAAAAAGCAAGAAATATTAAAGTAAGAGGAGATAATGTAATGAATAAAGTAGAAAGTTTTGAATTAGATCATAGAAGAGTAAGAGCACCATATGTTAGGAAATGTTGTCTTTTAGAAGGGCAAAGAGGAGATAAGGTAAGCAAATTTGATTTAAGATTTATTCAACCAAACAAAGATTCATTTGGTACTGCAGCAATGCATGGTCTTGAACATTTACTAGCACATGAATTAAGAAATAATTTAGAAGGTATAATAGATCTTTCACCTATGGGATGTAGAACAGGGTTTTATTTAACAGTTTGGGGAGATAGAGAAGCAGAGGAAATAAAAGAAGGGTTAGTAACAGCATTAAGAGGTGTTTTAGCAGCAACAGAAATCCCAGCAGCAAATGATATTCAATGTGGTAATTATAAGGACTTATCTTTATTTGGAGCAAAAGTATATGCAAAGGAAGCTCTAGAAAAAGGATTCTCATTAAATATTTATGGAGAATAACGTATATGAAAAATTATAATATAGATAAAAATGAAGTATTAAGATATTTAGGATATAAGGGGCAAGAAATAGATTCTCCAACAAATTCACTAATAGATGAATGTATAGAAGAAACTAAAAAAATAATTAATCCTAGATGGATTTATAAGATTCATGATATAGAATTAAGTGAAGATGGAGTTATAGTTAGTAATACAAACCTTTTATTAAAGGGAAATGATATAAAAAATCATTTATCAAAAAGCAAAAAAACTGCATTAATGGCAGTAACTTTAGGTATTGAAATTGAAAAAAAGATAAAGCTATATGAGAAGATAAGTCTTGCTAAGGCATTAGTAATGGATTCATGTGCTACAACTGTTGTTGAGGAAATATGCGATAATGTAGAAGAAGAAATAAGAATCATAGCTAAAAAAGAAGGTAAGGGATTAACTTTTAGATATAGCCCAGGCTATGGTGATTTACCAATAGAAACTCAAAAAGCTTTTATTAAGGCAATAAGAGCTGAAAGTGAAATAGGCCTTTCAGCTTCAGCACATAATATATTATTTCCTAGGAAATCAGTAACAGCTATAATAGGATTTATACCAGAAGATATAAAAGTAAAAAAGAGAAGTTGTGAAACATGCAGTAATTATGAAAGATGTAATTTTAGAAAGGAGGGTATTAGTTGTGCAAATTAGAGATTATATAAAGGATAATATTTTCCTTTTTGATGGAGCTATGGGAACTATGCTTCAAAAGAAGGGGTTAAAGCTAGGGGAACATCCAGAGCTTTTAAATATAAAGGAACCTAAGCTTATTGAAGAAGTTCATAGAGAATATATAAATTCAGGAGCTATGGTTATAACTACAAATACCTTTGGAGCAAATGAAAGAAAGCTAGAAGGAACAGGATATAGTGTAGAGGATGTAATAAAATCAGCTATGGATAGAGCTATTAATGCTAAAGGAGAAGGAGAAACTTTAATAGCATTAGATGTAGGATCTATTGGAGAACTTTTAGAGCCTATGGGAACGCTATCATTTGATGAAGCTTATGAAATATTTAAAAGACAAATGGTTTATGGTGAAAAGCAAGGTGCTAATATAATCTTAATAGAAACTATGACAGATTTATATGAAACAAAGGCTGCACTTTTAGCAGCAAAGGAAAATACTGAGCTACCTGTATTTTGTACCATGAGCTTTGAGCAAAATGAAAGAACATTTACTGGGTGTACTCCAGAAAGTATGGCAATTACATTAGAAGGTCTTGGAGCAGATGCAATAGGTGTAAACTGTTCCCTTGGACCTGTTGAAATATTACCAATAATAAAAAGAATAATTGAGTGGACTAATGTTCCTGTAATGGTTCAGCCAAATGCAGGGCTACCATCATTATCTTTAGGAGATGCAGTTTATGATATTTCTAAAAAGGATTTTAAAGATGGAATATTAAAGTTTATAGAAGAGGGTGTAACTATAGTTGGGGGATGCTGTGGAACTACACCTGAATATATCCACGAAATAAAAGAAAGTATTTCAGGAATAAAGGCAAAAAAAAGAGGGGCTAAAAACAAATTTGCCTTATGTTCACAATCAAAGGTAGTAGAAGTAAATGGTGTAAAAATCATTGGAGAAAGAATAAATCCAACAGGAAAGAAGCTATTTAAAGAAGCTTTAAAAAATGGTGATATAGATTATATTTTAAAGCAAGCTATTACTCAAGTAGATGCAGGGGCTGAAATATTAGATGTAAATGTGGGGTTACCAGAAATAAATGAAGCTGAAACTATGGCTAAGGTGGTAAAGGAAATTCAAGGGATATTAGATACACCTCTTCAAATAGATTCAACTAATGTAAAAGCTATAGAAATGGGATTAAGATATTATAATGGGAAGCCTATAGTTAACTCAGTAAATGGTGAAGATAGAATATTAGATAAGATACTTCCATTAGTAAAAAAATATGGGGCAGCAGTAGTAGGTTTAACCTTAGATGAAAATGGAATACCTTTAAAGGCAGAAGATAGATTTAAGGTAGCAGAAAAAATATTAAATAAGGCATTAAGCTATGGAATTAAAAAAGAAGATGTATTTATAGATACCTTAGTTTTAACAGCTTCAGCACAACAAGAGGAAGTAGTTGAAACATTAAAGGCTTTAAAGTTAATAAAGGATAACTTAGGGCTTAAAACAGTTTTAGGAGTTTCTAATATTTCCTTTGGACTACCAAATAGGGGGATAATAAATGAAACCTTCTTATCGTTAGCATTATCTCATGGATTAGATTTACCAATATTAAATCCAAATTCAGAAGGAATGATAAATGTTATTAATTCCTTTAATGTTTTATATAACTTTGATAAGGGATCAGTAAAATATATAAAAACCTATGGTGGAGAAAAAAAGCCTTTAGAAAATAAAAATGCTATTAAAGAAAATGAAAGCTATGATTTAAAATACATAGTAATAAAGGGCTTAAAGGATGAAGCAGAAAAAGCTACTAGGGAGCTTTTAAAGGAAAATGAAGAATTAGAAATAGTAAATGGATATTTAATTCCTGCATTAGATTTAGTAGGAGATAAATTTGAAAAGGGAGAGCTTTTCCTTCCGCAATTAATTCAATCAGCAGAAACTGTTAAAGCATCATTTGGTGTTTTAAAAGAAAGTTTACTCTCAAAAAATACAAAAAGTATATCAAAGGGGAAAATTCTTCTTGCAACTGTAAAGGGAGACATCCATGATATAGGTAAAAATATAGTTAAGGTAATCCTCGAAAACTATGGTTATGAAATAATTGACTTAGGAAAGGATGTACCTATAGAAGAAGTTGTAAGAGTTACAAAGGAACAAAATATAACTTTAGTTGGATTAAGTGCTTTAATGACAACTACTTTAAAAAGTATGGAAGAAACTATAAAAGCATTAAAAGACAATAATATAGAAGCAACTACCTTTGTAGGAGGAGCAGTTTTAACTGACGAATATGCAAGTATGATAGGTGCAGATTTTTATGCAAGAGATGCAAGGGAAGCTGTAGAAATTGCAAAAAAACATTTTAGCTAAATAAAATTTCTAGTATATATATTTAATTAATAATGTTTGTAAGAGGATATTAGAAAATGTATTATGGGAAGTCTAATTGATAGGCTTCCTTTCTCTTTTATAGAAAAATAGTATATAATTAGTAATTAAATAGTATTTTATAGTATGTCAAAAACTTTTGACATAGGAAAATAGCCATTTATCAAATACTTTTGATAGTTTAAATTTTTTAGAGGTTATAGAATTAAGATGCAGGAGGACATTATATGGATATAGGAAAACAAGTAAAAAAATACAGGATACAAATGGGATTATCTCAAGAAGAATTATCAGACAAGATATTTGTATCTCGTCAAACAATATCAAATTGGGAAAATAATAAAAATTATCCTGATGTTAAAAGTTTATTATTGTTAAGCTCTCTTTTTAATGTCTCTCTTGACATATTAATTAAAGGAGACCTTGAAGAAATGAAAGAAAAAATTAAGGCAGCAGACATCAGCAATGAAGAGGTGGGGAGATTTAAACAAGATAGTAATATATTTGCTATATTACTATTGCTAGTAATTGTACTACCTATTCCACTTATGAAATTTATGGGCAAAATTGGTGGGGTGATATATGGTTTAATTGCTATTGTTGGAATATATTATGCAATTAAAGTTGAAAAATATAAAAAGAGTTTTAATATCCAAACTTATAGAGAAATACTAGCTTTTACAGAGGGTAAAGAAATGAATGATATTGAAAAAAACCAGGAATATGGAAAACGACCATATCAAAAGTTTTTACTTGCAATTGGTGCAGGCTTACTTTCAATAATAGTAGGAGTTATTATGATTCTGATATTATAGTACGAATTATGAGTATTTATATAAGAAGATGTAGTAATGCAAAATATTAAAAATGTAAAAGAAAATATATGGAGCTTTTATCAAAAGGAATAAATAATATAGTGAAAATGGCAATAGTGTTTAATGGAAAAATAGTTCATATAAAAGTTAAGTGAAGAATTTAATTAAGTACCGCATTATTCAGAAATGAATTTTGTGGTACTTTTATTTAGTTAAAAATTAATTATTAAAGTAACTTTAAAGAATATAAATAAAACTAATTAATATTATATCAATAGGGAAGTTTTTATCATTTATAATATGTAAAATCCTTAAATAGATAAAAATTTTATTTATAAAATAAAGGTGGTTGAGAGTTTGTGTAATAAATTTAATGAATTAGAAAAATTTATTGAAGAAAAGAATTGTGAAGAAAGCTCCCTAATAGCCATATTGCATCATGCACAAGGTTTATATGGATATTTGGGAATAGAAACTCAAGAATTTATTGCTAAAAAGCTAAATATACCTGTTTCAAAGGTATATGGAGTAATAACTTTTTATTCTTACTTTACTACAAAGCCAAAGGGAAAGTATGTAATAAGTATATGTACAGGAACAGCTTGTTTTGTTAGAGGAGCTGGAGACATATTAGAAGAATTTAAAAAGGTATTAAATATAAAAGAAGGCGAAACTACTAAAGATGGATTATTTACATTAGATACTTTAAGATGTGTTGGTTCATGTGCAATAGCCCCTGCAGTATTAATTAATGATAAAACTTACGGATATTTTACTAAGGAAAATGTAACAGAAGTTGTAAATGAGCTTAGGGAGGTGGGTTAAAATGAATAGAATAGAAAGTTATGATGATTTAGTTAAATTAAATGATAAGTATAAAAATATTTTAGATATAAGAAATAATCATTCTATAATTACTGATAAATCTAAAATAGAGGAAAGACATATTTTAGTTTGTGGAGGCCCAGGATGTAAGGCATCAAAATCTGATAGCATTTCTAAATTGTTAAAAGAAGAAATTGCAAAGTATGGTTTAGAGGAAAAAGTAAAGGTTGTAATGACAGGTTGCTTTGGATTTTGTTCTCAAGGGCCAGTTTTAGAAATACTTCCTGATAGGACTTTTTATGTAAAGGTTAAGGAAGAGGATATATCTGAAATAGTAAAAGAACATATAGTCAATAATAAAGCTGTTCAAAGATTATTATATGAACATCCTGAAACTAAGGAAAGAATAGAAATTAAAGAAGAAATACCTTTTTATAAAAAGCAAGTTAAAATAGCCCTTAAAAATTGTGGAGTTATTGATCCAGAAGATATAGAAGATGTTTTAGGTGTAGGTTCTTACCTAGCTCTTGGAAAGGTTTTAACTAAGATGACTCCAGAAGAAGTAGTAAAAGAAGTTACTGATTCAGGTTTAAGAGGAAGAGGGGGCGGAGGATTTCCAGCAGGTAGAAAGTGGGAAGCAACTAGAAGAGTCGAAAACAGAGTGAAATATGTTATTTGTAATGCAGATGAGGGAGACCCAGGTGCATTTATGGATAGAGCAATACTAGAGGGAGATCCACACTGTGTTTTAGAAGCAATGGCTATTTGTGGATATGCTATTGGTTCTAACAATGGATATATATATATTAGAGCTGAATATCCTTTAGCAGTTCATAGATTAAAAATAGCAATAGAAGAAGCTAAAAATCTAGGGTTACTTGGAAAGAATATATTAGGGACAGGCTTTGATTTTGATATAGAAATTAAGTATGGAGCAGGTGCGTTTGTTTGCGGAGAAGCAACAGCGTTAATTCACTCTATAGAAGGGTTAAGAGGGGAGCCAACTATTAAGCCACCACGTACAGCTGAAAAGGGATTATGGAGTAAGCCTACTTGTGTAAATAATGTAGAAACCTTTGCAAATGTAGCTTCAATAATAAATAAGGGCCCTAGCTGGTTTAAAGGAATTGGAGCAGAAAAATCTACAGGAACTAAGGTGTTTGCCTTAGCGGGAAAAATAAATAATGTAGGATTAGTAGAAGTACCTATGGGAATTTCCTTAAGAGAGGTTGTTTATGAAATAGGTGGAGGAATTCAAGATAATAAAAAGCTAAAATCTATTCAAACAGGAGGTCCATCAGGAGGATGTGTTCCAATAGAATACTTAGATTTACCTATAGAATACGATACTCTAACTAGTATAGGGTCTATGATGGGTTCCGGTGGAATGATTGTTATGGATGAAGGAAATTGTATGGTTGACATAGCTAAGTTCTATTTAGAATTTATAGTAGATGAATCATGTGGTAAATGTACTCCTTGTAGAATAGGAAATAAAAGAGTTTTAGAAATGTTAACTAAAATAACAGAGGGAAATGGAACTGAAGAAGACTTAGAAAAAATTAAAGAGCTTTGTGAAACTATTAAAGATACATCTCTTTGTGGACTAGGTGAATCAGCTCCTAACCCAGTATTAAGTACAATGAAGTTTTTTATGGATGAATATGAGGAGCATGTTAAAGAAAAGAAATGCCCTGCAGGAGTATGTAAAAAGCTTTTATCCTATGAAATTACAGAAAAATGCATAGGATGTACAAAATGTTCTAGAGCTTGCCCAGCTGGATGTATTGAAGGGAAGGTAAAAGAAAAGCATATAATAGATAAAGAAAAATGTATTAAATGTGGAGCATGCTTTACTAGTTGTCCTGTAAAGGCAATTGTATTGAAATAGATTGGAGGTGAAGATTATATGATTAATTTATTAGTAAATGGAAAAGAAGTTAGTGTAGAAAATGGAAGTACTATATTAGAAGCGGCAAAAAAGCTTAAAATAAATATTCCAACACTTTGTCATATGTATATGGTAGATGGTAAAACTAGGAATTGCAAGGGAACTTGCAGAGTATGTGTAGTAGAGGTTGAAGGAAAGGAAGGTCTAGAACCAGCTTGCGCAACCTTAGCAAGAGAAGGCATGAAGGTGAAAACTCACACTAAGAGAGTAATAAATGCTAGAAAAACAGTTCTTCAATTATTACTTTCAGATCATCCAAAGGATTGTTTGAAATGTGAGAAAAACTTAAATTGTGAGCTTCAAAGCTTAGCAAGTATGTTTGGAATAGATGGATTAAGGTATCCAGGTGAAATGTCTGATCAATCATTAGATATATCAGAGGGTATTGTAAGAGACAAAAGTAAGTGTATTTTATGTAGAAGATGTGTAACTGCTTGTAATGAGGTGCAAAAGGTTCATTCATTAACTACAATAGGAAGAGGCTTTGATACTAGTATTTGTACTTTCTTTTCTAAGCCTTTAAATAAAACAGAATGTACTTATTGTGGGCAATGTGTAGCAGTATGTCCAACAGGCGCATTAAGAGAAGTTCATGATTATCACAAGCTGTGGGGAATATTAGATGATAATAAGAAGACAGTAGTAGTTCAAATTGCTCCAGCAGTTAGATCAGCACTATCAGAGGAATTTGGATTGGAGGCAGGAACTATTACAACAGGTAAAATAGTTTCTGCATTAAAGCATTTAGCCTTTGATAAAGTATTTGATACAAATTTTGCAGCTGATTTAACAATAATGGAAGAGGCAGCAGAGTTTGTAGAGAGATTTACTTCAGGTAATAACTTACCTTTAATAACTAGTTGTTGCCCAGCATGGGTAACCTTTGTAGAAGAAAAGTATCCTCAAAATATAAATTTATTATCAAGCTGTAAATCTCCACAGCAAATGTTTGGGGCTATTGCTAAAAGCTATTTAGTAGAAAAGCTAGGTATAAAGAAAGAAGAGCTAGTAGTTGTATCTGTTATGCCATGTATAGCTAAAAAGGTTGAAGCAAAAAGACCTGAAATGATAACTGATGGAATTACAGATGTTGATGTAGTTATAACTACTCGTGAATTAGCTAAGATTATAAAAGAAAGTGGAATAGATATAATGAATTTAGAAGATGAAGAATTTGATAATCCATTAGGAGAAGCAAGCGGTGCAGGAGCCATATTTGGAACTAGTGGTGGAGTTATGGAGGCAGCACTTAGAACTGCTTATGAATGGGTATCAGGAGATAAGCTTGAAAGTGTAGATTTTAATTTTGCAAGAGGTTTAAACGGAGTAAAGGAAGCTGTTGTAAACATAAAGGATAAGGAAGTGAAAATTGCAGTAGTAAGCTCCCTTGGTGAAGCTAAAAATTTAATGGATGAAATTAATGCTGGTAGATGTAATTATGACTTTATAGAAGTTATGGCATGTCCAGGTGGGTGTATAGATGGTGGGGGACAACCTTTTATTAAATCTAATAGAGATATTCTTCAAAAAAGAATGGATTGTATATATGAAGAAGATAAAAATAAGGAAAAGAGAAAGTCTCACGAAAATCCTATGATTACGAAAGTTTATGAAGAGTATTTAGAAAACACTAATAGTCATTTAGCTCATAAATTACTTCATAGAAATTATAAAATCAATAAAATATAGAAAAATATAGAAAAAAAGCATTAATTTTATATAAATTAATGCTTTTTATTATCAGTTTTTTAATTAATATTAAAATTAGAAACTAACTTAATTAAAAAAATTAAAAAAGTATGGAAAATAGTAGAGAATCATAGTATAATAGGTAAGAAAAAGAAAATATTTTCATTATTGATATATCTAAGTATCGATGTGATTTTAAAAGAGGTAAAAATGATAGAAACTATTATTATTGCTTTCATAGTTTGTAAGATTAAAGGATATAAGATAAAACCTTTATTTAAGACGTGGCATGTATATCCTATTGTCATAGTCATAGCATTAAATGGTTTTGTACAAGCTAATATATTTGCTGAAAACTATGAATACATAAAATATTCAAGTATATTAAAAAATTTATATTTATGTTCTTATTTACCATTAATATTTAAGTATGAATTATATATAGGAGCAATAGTAGGATCTGTATTCGTAACATTAGGTGGTATTTTAAACAATATAGCTATTGGGGCTAATAATGGAAAAATGCCTGTATTTCCAAATTTATCTTATATTACAGGATATGTAAGACCTGATTCATTTAGTAAGGTAAATGACATACATTCCTTAGGAAATGCAGATACGCAGTTGAAATTTTTGACAGATATTTTTGATTTAGGATATAGCATATTAAGTGTTGGAGATATTTTTATTAGAGTATTTGTATTTTTAATTTTATTTCAAAGTGTAAAAAGTATAAACAAGACTGTTTAATCTTTTAAGATAAATCAGTCATAAAGTAAGGAGAAATGAGGATGTTACAATTAACATTTTTAGAGTTATTTATAAGAACTATACCAGAAAGCTTTTTATTTGTTTTTGCAGTTTATGCATTTTCAAATGTTAAAGTAGATAAGAAAAAATATATATTAGCAAGTACAACTTTAGCATTAACTGTATTTGTAATAAGAGAACTACCAATAAGCTATGGAGTTCACACACTATTAAATATAATGGCTTTAATTATAATTGCTACAACAATAAATAAAATAGATATAATAAAATCCATTAAATCTGGAATAATTACAGCAGTTTTACTATTTGTATGTGAAGGGGTAAATATATTTTTACTTCAATGTATTTTCCAAGAAGAAATGATGATTAGAATTTTTGAAAACCCTGCGTTAAAAACTATTTATGGAGTACCTTCATTATTTGTTTTTGCAGGAACAGTTTT
>NZ_JBOFYU010000226.1:0-2563 GCF_051654825.1 Clostridium sp. | reverse complement strand
TTTGAAAGGTCTGCGTCTAAAACTAATACATTTTCATTAGTTTTTGCTAATTCTGCTAATGCTTTTCCGTAAGCTTCTCTTGTTGCAATCTTCTTACTCATTATTTATTTCCTCCAATTTCTGTTAAAGCTTGTTCACACTGTTCTTTACTAGGTGCCATTCCATGCCATCCTGCTTGGTTTTCCATAAATGAAACACCTTTTCCTTTAACTGTTTTACATATAACAGCTGTTGGCATTCCCTTGCATTGCTTTGCCTTTTCTATAGCTTCTAATATTTCTTCAATGCTGTGTCCATCTATAACTAAAACATTCCATCCAAATGCTTCGAACTTCTTATCTATTGGTGATGGATTCATAACTTCTGTTATATCTCCATCTATTTGTAATCCATTAAAGTCTATAAATGCTGTTAAATTATCTAATTTGTAGTGAGCCGCTGACATAGCTGCTTCCCATACTTGACCTTCTTCTAATTCACCATCACCTAAAACTGTATATACTCTATATGATTTATTATCAATTTTACCTGCTAAAGCCATTCCTGTTGCTACTGATATACCTTGACCTAATGATCCCGTTGACATATCAATTCCAGGTAAGCATTTCATACTTGGATGTCCTTGTAATCTTGAACCTATTTTTCTTAACGTACTAAGTTCTTCTACTGGGAAAAATCCTTTTCTTGCTAAAGCACTGTATAATACTGGTGCTGCATGACCCTTTGATAAAACAAATCTATCTCTATTTGAATCTTGAGGATTGTTTACATCTATATTCATTTCACCAAAGAATAATGTAGTTACTATATCTGCTGATGATAATGAACCACCTGGGTGTCCTGAACATGATTCTGTTAACATGGAAACTATATCTCCACGAACTGTTTGAGCTAATGACTTCAATTCTGAAATATTTTTAATCATTTTTTATCCTCCTAAGGTTTAATTCAAAATAAAATTTAAAATTCTACTATTTATATTAATTACTTTATATATTATCCTTTTTTCTTTAAAATTATTTTATCACACCATTTTTATTTTGTATATACTATTTATTATTAAAAATCACTTTATTTGTATTTTTTGCGTTATTTAATATACTCTATTTGTTTTATAATAGTCCTTTTAAAATAAATCAAATAAAAAAGAGACCTATAAAGGTCTCTTTAAGTATATAAATCCTCTTTTGATGATTTAAATATTGATTTAATTAAGACTTAAGCTAATTAATAAAGATTTGTTTACTTTTTTCATATCCGCATCTGTCATATGACCTATTTTTTCTTTAAGTCTTCTTTTATCTAAAGTTCTAATTTGTTCTAAGAGAACAACGGAATCCCTATTTAATCCATATTCTTCAGATGAAATTTCAACATGAGTAGGTAATTTAGCCTTATTTATTTGTGATGTTATAGCAGCAACTATAACAGTAGGACTGTATTTGTTACCTATATCATTTTGAACTATTATAACTGGTCTAATTCCACCTTGCTCTGAACCAATAACAGGACTTAAATCCGCATAAAAAATATCCCCTCTTTTTACTACCATAGTCGTCATTAGAAATATCACACTCCGCAAAGCCAGTTCTCATACTTATTAATTTCTGCATTGTCGTACTCGAAAGGAAGTTGTGCAAGCTCTAAATTAATTTCTGCCATTTCTAAATAGCCGTTTTTCATTAATTGTAGAAATTCCACATCATATTGTTGTTTATTATATTGTATTAATCTATACTTAATAAATTTCCTATTTTTTTTAATATTTACGATTTTTTTTATAAAATCTAGGCTTCTAGCATTTTTTGACATATCACGCCTCCAGGTAGTAAAAATCTATGTAATATAAATTATATTGCAAATAATGTCATTTTGTCAAAATATATGTTTTACTTTAACACAAATATTTTCTATTTTTCACATTTTTTTGATTTTCATACCTTTATAGCTTGTTAAAATTAAAATTTAAAAGTACAGTACCCCACACCAATTTTTCTAAAAATTAAATCCTATCATTTTTCCTGATAGCTTATGTACTAATTTTTTATAATAACTCCTTAATCCATACGATTTTTTAATAAATATTAAAACCAACTTATTTTTTATTTTTTTATTCAAATCTAAGTCATTTACTTTTAAACTCTCATTAGTATCTTTTTTAGTTTATCTATATGTAATTTTCTAATCTAGGAGCCTTATTAGGTAGTTTTGTTTAACCCACTTTAGCTCCTATCATTCCCTATCTTATGTTATAAGTTTCTTTATGTTTAATATAATTAATATTTCTATGTTTAAAGCTAGTCCTATTCTTATATAAGGTTATTCTATTATCATTTCATCACTTTTCATCTTTTTAAAATCCTTATAAAGGATTCTGACTCTATCATTTCCTTGCTTGTCATAGATTATAGCTCCTATTGGTGTTTTATTTTCTTTATCAATATAAACCTTAGCTTTATCTAAATGCTCATTTTCTAAAAATATTTCAGTCATAAACTCTATATACTGAGTTTCTCCCCATTCCTCTTGTCCTTCAATTAAAGTTCCTTCTAATATAGGATTT
>NZ_JBOFYU010000225.1:0-22512 GCF_051654825.1 Clostridium sp. | reverse complement strand
GCTACAGGTGAAAGTAAAGTAACTGTTAATAGAACAGAAAAGTCTATAACAGTTGGAAACGATTTTATGAGTAGAGAGTATTCTATTGAAAATGGTAAAATCAAAACTAAAACTATTACAAATAATAGAATACAAGGGGTAGCTACTACGATAAATCCTGCAGAAGGATCAGAGGATTTTGTTATAAGTGTAATTCCTAGTGAAGCTCCAAAATATGAAGTAGTTAATCCTACAAAGATGCTAGATAGAAGTAACTGGACAGCAGTTACAGCAAATGGTCAAAATGCTAGTGCAGTATTAGATGGAAATCCTAATACTAAGTGGGAAGCTAATGCAGAGCCAGGAGAAATAATATTTAACTTACAAAGTCCACAGACTTTTAGTTCTTTCTCTTATCAAGCAAGACAAGACGGTTTTAAGGATAATGCAGGTATCTGGGGAAGCAATGGTATTTTTAAAGGTTACGAAGTTTATACAAGTGAAGACGGACAAGATTGGGAACTTTTAAAAACTGGTGAACTAGATGTTAAGTTATATAATATAGAAGAAGAAAATAAATATAATAGATCAGAGCCAGTATATGTTAATTTTGGACAAAATGTAACTACTCAATATTTAAAATTAGTATGTACGTCACAATTAAATGGGAAAAAATACATGGCAACTGCTTCAGAATTTGCTCTTTATGAAGATCAAGTTATAGATCCAACTACGACTATTAATCCAATAAAAGAGTTAGATAGATCTACATGGTCTGCTGAAGGAAATTGGAAGGAAGGATTTGAAGGAGAAAAGCTTTTAGATGGAGATTTAAGTACTTATTGGGAAGCAAAAGAGTTTGCAAGACCAATGACTGTAGTTTTCGATTTAAAGGAATCAAAGACATTTAATTCATTCTCATATCAAGCTGCTCAAAATGGAACTTTAACAGGAGTAATGCACAAGGCTAATATTTCAGTTAGTGATGATAATGTAAACTGGACTCCAGTGGGAAGCTCACAATTTAATTATTCAGCGGCTAATGATAAGAGTGTTAGATTTGCTAATTTAGATACTGAAGCAACAGGAAGATATGTAAAATTTGATGTTACTTCAATGTATGGAACAGTTAATGATGCTGCTACAGGAGCAGAATTT
Organism: Clostridium sp.; assembly: GCF_051654825.1. Taxonomy (GTDB): domain Bacteria; phylum Bacillota; class Clostridia; order Clostridiales; family Clostridiaceae; genus Clostridium. The sequence continues at coordinate 21,375 of NZ_JBOFYU010000225.1, read as the reverse complement.
AGATTATATGAAGATAAGATAGTAGAGCCATCTGTTGGAGAAGAAAAGCTTCAAATAAAAACTAGTGATTTAGTTTTAGAGGAAGATGGAATAAAAGAAGAAAAAACTGAAGATGGATACAAAGTAACATTTGACTTTATTCCATATGAAATTAATGGTGTAGATTGGGATGTGGATTATGTAGTGGTAATGGATAATGGAGACCATTATATGAGAAGTTTCATGGAGATAAATATACCAGAAGAAAATTATAGTAGTGCTAAAATAGATTATATAGATACAGATAAATTTGTATTAGGTGATGATATAAATAGAGAAAATCTATGGTCACATCCTGATTTAAAAGATGTATCTTCTATGTGGATTGGGAAAAACGAATTAATGCTTGGGCAACCTATATATGCTAATGGTATGTTCTTAGGTTCTGAATTCCCAGCTGCAGATACAGATGTAGTTAATAATGAAATGCAAATTAGATACTACTCTGGTAAAGATTTTAATCAATTAAAGGCTGATAATCAATTAACTAAAGATGGTAAATTTGTATCATGGCAAAATGTTGTTGGTGCAGCTAAGGGTGAAGATACTGATGTTGTTCAAACTGATTTTTATGAATATATTTCAGATATAGCAACTCCAACTAAATTTAGAAAGCAATATAATTCATGGTATGACAATATGATGGGAATTACAGATGAAAGTATTGCTAAGTCATTCTATGGTTCAGAAAAGGGATTAACACAAAATGGTGTTGAACCACTTGATTCATATGTTGTTGATGATGGTTGGAACAACTATAGAGATGAAGAGTTTAACCCTAATATAGGTAAAAATGAATCAGGAGAAGGATTCAACCGTACAGGTTTCTGGGAGTTTAATAGTAAGTTCCCTAATGAATTATATACTTCAACTGAATTAACTAGTAAATTCCAATCAAAATTTGGTGTTTGGTTAGGGCCTCAAGGAGGATATAACTTCTTTGGCGGATTTGGTAAGTATTTAGAAAAAATGGGTACTGGATATAAACAAAGTGATTTCTGGGATAATGTTTGTGTAGGTTCAGATAGATATGTTAAGAACTTAACTACAATGTTTATAGATTACCAAAATAGATTTGATGTTGATTACTGGAAAATAGATGGATTTGCAGTAAGACCTTGTACAAGTACAAATCATGATCATATGGCTGGTGGTACAAATAACATGTACTATACAACAGATTTATGGGAAAAGTGGACTGATGCATGGGAATTAATGAGAGAAAATCGTGCATCTCAAGGTAAAGACTTATTTATAAATGCAACTTGTTATGTTAACTTAAGTCCTTGGCTATTACAATGGGTTAATACTATATGGGTACAAGATTCAGGGGATACAGGACAAGCAGGAACAGGATCAAGATATCAACAAAAATTAACGTATAGAGATAATGTTTACTATAACTTATTAAAGGTAAACCAAGTACAATTCCCATTAAAGAATATCTATAACCATGATCCTATTTATGGTGTATCAGATGGAAGCTCAGCAACTACTGAAGACTTTAGAGACTTCTTATTTGTAAATGCAGTAAGAGGAACAGCATTCTGGGAATTATATTATTCACCATCAATTATGAATGATGAAAAATGGAGAGTAAATGCAGATGCAATTGATTTTGCAGAAAAGAATGCTCATATATTAGAAAATGCTAAATTATTTGGAACTAGACCTACTCAAGATGTTTATGGATATTCATGTTGGGATGGAAATGAAGGTATTGTAGCATTTAGAAATCCAACTGGAGAAGAAAAACAATATACATTACAATTAACTGATGTTGTAGGTGTACCTACTTCAGTTTCAAACTTAAAAGGAAATCAAGTATTACCTTACGTTGTAGGTGATGCTGGTGTTGTATCATATGGAGATGAAGTTACTGTTACATTAGCACCATATGAATCAAAAATAATTCAATATGGTAACAAGGATACAGAAGCAGCTGAAGTAGTATCTGCAAAGGTTACAGGAAATAATGAAATAACTATAAAATACAATGAGCGTGTTGGAAACTTAGATGGTGTTTATAGTGTTGATGGAACTACAATTTCTTCAGTAGAATTATTAGAAGATTATAGAACTTTAGTTATTACTACAGAAGATGTATTAGCTAATGAAGTTAAAGTTAATATTAATGGTGAAAGCGATAGTGTTGGTAACTTATTAAATACTTCATTAGAAATTTCAGTTTATGAAGATGGAAAAGTTATAAATATAACAGCTTCAGAAGACTTAGTAAATGGAAATGATATAACTCCAAAATACAATGGTAATGTTGATTCATTCTTCTTTGAAATGGATAAGGAATATGAAGTTAATACAGAGAAATCATTCCAAGGAACTACAGATTTTGCTGTAAATATGACAGTAAACACAACTTCAAAGGGTGTTAACTTATTATCTCAAGGAGATGATATTCAGTTATCAATAGATGAAGAAGGATATGTAAACTTTAAAGTTAAAGATTTAACTGTTAGCTCAAAATCAGAAGTAACTACAGTTGTAGAAAAAGCTCATGGAACATTTGGAACAGATGCATATGTACCAACATCAATAGAAACTACATCAGTAGGTAAAGTAAATGATGGTAAGATGCATAGTGTAGTAGCAGTTCGTGAAGTAAATGGTATGATTAAGATTTATATCGATGGTGAACTTGCTAACTCTGAATATGACAAAGCTATAATAAATCAACCAGTTCAAGCTGGAAAGATAATAGTTGCTGATAATAACTTTAATGGAGTTTTAGGAGGAATTGAATTAAGAAATAGTTCAATTTACTATGATGAAGCAAAGGCTGATTACGCAGCATATTCAAAGGTACCTGTTGTTGAATATGATAGAGAAACTTGGACAGCATCAGCTTGTTCAGAAATGTCAGCTGCAACTGGAGATGGTCCTGCAGCTTCAGCAATAGATGGAAATGAAAATTCATGGTGGCACACAAACTATGTAGGTTCAGATACTCATACAGGAAAGCATTGGCTATCAGTTGACTTTGGAAGCGAAATAGAATTTGACTCAGTTAACTTATTATCTCGTGGAAAATCAACTAATGGATCAATAAAAGGTTATAAATTAGAAGGTAAAGTAAATGGTGAATGGGTAGAGTTAAAGTCAGGAGAATTAGTAAATGGTACTACTGATAAGATTGAATTAGATGCACCAGTAACTGCTAGTGCAATTAAGATTACATCTTTATCTACATTCAATGGACAAAACTTTGCAGCTATAAAAGAAATAACTGTAGCTAAGAAAGATAGACTTGCTACAGAAGAAGAAATCAAAGAAGTTGCTTCACTTATTAAGGAAGTAAACTATAATGATTATACGGTATCAACTGCAAATAGATATAAGGCTTCAGTTGAAAAAGTAACTTATTTAGATACTATAAATACAGAAGTTCTAAAAGAACTAAAAGCAGAATTATTAGATGCATATAATTCTTTAGTAGAAATTAAAGAGTTAAATAAAGTTATAGCTGATGCTAAAAACTTAAAAGAAGAAGAATACACAGCAGAAAGCTGGTTAGTATTTGCTAATGCTTTAAATACTGCAAATAGAGTTGCTTCAAATTCAGTAGCTACTCAAGAAGAGGTAAATGAAGCGAAAGATATGTTACTAGAAGCAATTGATACTTTAGTTAAAGGTGGAAATGAAGAAATAATAGTTTCTAAACCATCAAGCTTAAAAGCTGAAGCTAGTAAAAATTCAGTTAAATTATCATGGAAGGCACCTGAGCATGTTGTTGGATTAGCAGAATATATAATCTACAAAGATGGTGTTGAAGTTGATAGAGTATCAGCAGAAGTATTAGAAGCAAATGTAGATTCATTAAAATCAAATTCAATTTATGGATTTAAAATAGTAGCTTCATATTCAAATGGTGAAAACTCTAAACCAGTTTCAGTTAATGTAAGGACTTTAAAATAAAAACTTAATATTTTATAGTTAGAAGAAAGTTAAGTAATCCTCACAAAGTTAAAGGAAAAATATTTCTATTTCTTTGTGAGGATTTTTTTATGTAAAAAAATAAATAAATTTAATAAATTATTACATATTTAGAAAATTTTATTGAATATGTAAACGAAAAATAGTAATATATTATATATAATGTAAAATATTACAAATAAAAGTTTAAGGGGTGTAACATGAATAAAAAGAGAGTTTTTACTATTTTATTATCAGCTTTTTTAGTTACAAATAGTGTACCTTCAATAACATTTGCAGAAGCAAGTAGTGTGATGGTAAATGAAGTTAGCAAGAGCAATCCAATTGCAGAAAAATCAATATCAAAATTAGGAATGACTGCAACAGCTACATCATTCCAATCAGGGGAAGATGCAAGCAAAGCATTAGATTCAAATCTAAATACAATGTGGCATACTCCATGGGATGGAAGTGCTGTTTTACCACAAAGTTTAACAGTTAGCTTAGGTGGAACTTATGAAGTATCATCATTAAGGGTTACACCAAGACAAAGTGGGGACAATGGGAAAATTCAACAATATGAAATTTATGCTGGAGATGAACTAGTAGCATCAGGTACATGGGATACTAGTGCAACATCTAAAACAGTTAGATTTGATAAGCCAGTAACAACTGATACACTTACAGTAAAGGCTATAAAAGCAGTTGGTGGGTTTGTTAGTATTGCAGAAGTTGATGTTTACCAAAAAGTTGGCGAAGTTGAAAAGGTAGTATCATCAGAAAATAAGAGAATAGCAAATGGTGTAGGAGGAAATTTAAACTCTGAACTAGATAAGGTTAAAAATCTTGAAGAAGCAACTATTATTGCAAGATTTGACTTAAATAAAACTGGAATACAAAGTATCTTAGGAATTAGTAATAGTAGTCAAGATGATCATCACTTTAACTTATGGACTGATGGTTCACAAGTTGGATATGAAATAAGAAATGCAGCAGGAAATACTAATGGAAAAGTTACTACTAAATTAAATGCTGGAATTAATACAATTGCATTTAAGGTGGAAAAAAATGTTGGATATACAATATATTTAAATGGTAAGGCTATATTAACTACTCCAGCAGCAACTACAAAGTTCTTAAAGGATATACCTAGTTTAAATACTATGGATATAGGTAAAACTGATAGAGCAGGTTCTGCAAATGAGTATTTATTTACAGGAGATGTAGATTTCTTAGAAATTTATAATAAGCCAATATCTGAAGATTATATACTAGAAAAGACAATAGAAACAGCTGGAAAAGAGTTACCGTTACCAGATGATGTTTATAAGTCAGATGTTAAACAATTATTTAAGGCAGGAGACTTAAATTCTAGAAACTTTAGAATTCCATCTATATTCACTACTAAGGATGGAACCGTTATAGCGGCAACTGATGTAAGGAATAACCATAATGGAGATTCACCAGCTAATATAGATGCAGGAGTTATAATTAGTAAAGATGGTGGAAAAACTTGGACAGATCAAAAAAGAGTTATAGATTATCCAGGTAATGCTTCAGTAATTGATGCTAGTATGCTTCAAGATGAAGAAACTGGAAAGGTATTTTTATTTATAACTGCATTCCCAGAAAACTATGGATTCCCTAATACTCAAAGAGGAACAGGTTTTGAAACTATAGATGGGGAAGTTTGTATGCTTTTATTTGATGGAGCAGGAAATGAAGGACAAAAAGGAAATGGAAATAAATATCATATAAAACCAGGTGGAAAGGTTTATACTGCTGCAGGAGAAGAAACTGCATATACAGTAGATGCTAATAATAATTTATATGAAAATGGAGTTAAAGTTTCAAATACATTTTTACCAAGTTCACCTTTAAAGGCTTATGGTACAGCGTATTTAACAATTATTGAAAGTGGAGATGAAGGAGCTACATGGAGTGAGCCTAAAATAGTTTCAGGTGGTATTAAGAAAGATTGGATGAAATTTATTGGAACAGGACCAGGTAGAGGAATTCAAATTAAAAATGGAGAGCATGCAGGAAGATTAGTGTTCCCATTATATTATACAAACTCAAATAACTTCCAATCTAGTGCAACAATGTACAGTGATGATAATGGTCAAACATGGACACTAGGAGAATCACCAAATGACAGTAGAGCAGGTCATAATGAAGATTCAGATACTATAAGTAGTGGAAATCAATTAACTGAAGCTCAAGTAGTAGAAATGCCAGATGGACAATTAAAGATGTTTATGAGAAATACTGGAGTGTCAGGGGGCTATGTAAAAATAGCAACTAGCTTTGATGGAGCTGAAACTTGGGAAGCTGAAGTAGTTCAAGAAACTGCTTTAAGAGAACCATATTGTCAAATGAGTGTTATAAATTATAGCCAAGATATAGATGGAAAGCCAGCACTTATATTCTCAAATCCTAATGCATCAAACAGAACTAATGGTACTGTTAGAATTGGTTTAATTGAAGAAGATGGTCAATATGAAAATGGAAGAACTAAATACAATATAGATTGGAAATATAGTCAAGTAATTAAAGAAGGATATTATAGTTATTCTTGTTTAACTGAAATGCCAAATGGAAATATAGGTGTTTACTATGAAAATGAAAGTGTTTCTATGGATTTTGTAGATATAAACTTAAATTATATAAAGACAGATTTATTAGCTAATGCACCGGCAGCAAAAATTTCTAATGTAACTTCTATCGATAATGTAGATGGTTATAAAGCTGGTGATAAGATTAAGATAAATGTTGCTCTTGACCAAGCAGTTAGTTTAATAGGTAATAAAGAATTAACTGGTATAGTAGGTGACAAAGAGTTCCCATTAACAGTTGTAGAAAATAATAAGGCTAAAAATATTATATTAGAAGGAAATTTACCTAGTGATATAGTGGCAGGTGAATATAACTTTGTAATAAAAGCTAAAAATGACTTAGATATAATAAATGTTATTGGTAAAAAGACTGATTTATCTAATAATACAGAAACTAATTTAAGTATATTAGTTAAGGGAAATGAAGTTGTGTCAAATGGAAAAACTACAATAACAACTCCGGAAACTATTAAAGTAGAAGATGTATTTGATATTAAATTAGGAGTAAATGAGTTAAAAGAAGGATTAGAAGCTTATGCAGGTGAATTTGTTTTAAATTATAATTCAGATGTATTTGATTTTAAAGCTGTAAAAGGAATAAATGAAAAGGTATATGCTACAGCTCAAGAAATTGCACCAGGAGAGGTGAAAATAATAGTAGCATCATTAGGTCTTCCAATAAGTAATGCATCAGATTTAATAAATATTACATTAGAAGCAAGAAAGGAAGCTGTAGATGAGACTATAGCAGTAACTTCTAGCATGATTGGAGATGGAGAAGGAAATATTCATGAGTTAGAATTAACTGATAAGAAGGTAAATGTAGAAAAGAAAGATGTAACGCCAGAAGAAATAGTTGTTTCTAAGATTAATAACTTAAAATCTTCAGAAGTAACAGATTCTTCAGTTAAGTTATCATGGGATGTTCCAAATAATACTGTAGGATTAACTGAGTATGTAATATATAAAGATGGTAAGATTTTAGCTACTATACCAGCTGATAGCACTGAACACAATGTAACAGGCTTAAAATCAAATACTATTTATGGATTTAAAGTAACGGCTAAATATTCTAATAATCAAGAATCTAAGCCAACGTCTTTAAATATAAGAACACAAAAATAATATTTTGAGATAGCTAATTTTATTAGCTATCTCTTTTGTTAATTAAATTTTGAATTAGTAAAAATATATAAATATAATGGTAAATATTTAAAATGTTACAAAAATGTTAAAATATACTGAAATTGTTTACAAGAATGAGAAAAAGAGTTAATATTATACATGTAATGAATTTACATATTTAACATTATATAAAAGGGGATAGAGGTAAAATGAAAAGAAGAATGATTAAAAGATTATTGACAACAGCTATGGCAGCTATGTTTATGATTAATGGTTTAATAGTCACAAAGGTAGATGCTAAAACAGATGGAAGCAGTAAAGTAGAAGTTACATTGCCTAATTTAAATCCAACTCCAAAAAATGTAGATGTTAAGGATGGTACATTAACACTTACTAAAACAGTTAATATTAAAGGAATAGATGTAGCTGATGAAGATGCTATTAGAATATTAACAGAGTTTTTAAGTAAAAATAATATACAAATAAATGAAAGCTATAATGAAGCTTCAACAACTCTTATAATAGGTGAATCTAGTGATGAAATAGTTGAAATGGATGAAGCTAAGGAAAGATTAGGAGTTATTGATGCAGAATCATTAAAGGACGAAGGATATGTACTAGCAGTAGATGCAGATGATACTAATGCAGGAACTATATTAATAGAAGGTAAAGATGGTGATGGTACTTTCTATGGTGTTAAGACTTTAACTCAATTAGCAGTAAAAAACAATGAAAATCTTACTGCAAAAGAAGTCGTTATTAGTGATGAAGCAACTATGTCAACAAGAGGAATAGTTGAAGGATTCTATGGTTCACCTTGGACACATGCAGATAGATTAAATCAAATAGAGTTTTATGGTGAGCATAAAATGAACACATATATATACGCTCCAAAAGATGATCCATATCATAGAAATAAATGGAGAGAGCCATATCCAGAAAGTGAAATGGCTAGAATGAGTGAATTAATAGAAACATCAAATGACAACAAGGTTGACTTTGTATTTGGTATATCTCCGGGAATAGATATAAGATTTGATGGGGAAGCGGGGGAAGCAGATTTCCAAGCTCTTATGAATAAATGTGAATCATTATATCAAATGGGTGTAAGAAGCTTTGCTATTTACTTTGATGATATATCAGATAAAAGTGGAGTTAAGCAAGCTAATGTATTAAATAGATTTAATGACGAGTTTGTTAAAGCTAAGGGAGATGTAAAACCGCTTATAACAGTTCCAACAGAATATGATACATTTGGAATGGGGACTCCAGGAAATATAAGTAAATATACTTCAGATTTTTCTTCTACATTAGATAAAGATATCATGGTAATGTGGACAGGTAATGTAGTAGTATCTGAAAAAATAGATTTAGAAAATGCTCAATTTGTAAATTCAATTTATGGAAAGAGGATGGGTATATGGTGGAACTATCCAGTAACTGATTATATGACTTCTAAATTAGCTTTAGGACCAATATATGGTGTAGATAAAGCTTTAGAAGGTGAAATAGATTTCTTTACTATGAATCCAATGGAACATGCAGAGCTTTCAAAGATAACTTTGGCAACAGGGGCAGATTATTCATGGAATACAGCAGCTTATGATTATGATAAGGCTTGGAATACTGCAATTGAACTGCTTTATGGAGAGTTAGCTCCAGAAATGAAGACCTTTGCTAATCATTCAACAAGAATGGAAGGTGGAGCTGCTTCAACAGGTAGATATGATGCACCAGAAGTAAGAGAAACAATGGATAGATTTATATCTAAGCTTGCAAAAGGTCAAGATGCTACTGAAGAAATAGAAGCATTACGTGCAGAGTTTGATAATATGATAAATGCTGCAAATAAATTAAAGGCTGAACTTCCAAATGAAATACTTTCAAAATGTAGTTCAAACTTAGACAAATTAAAGCTTTTAGGTGAAAATGATAAAGTAGCTTTAGATATGTTATTAGCTCAAAGAGATAATAATGAAAGTGAATTTAATAGATTAAAAGCTATATTAAATTCAAATATGTCAAGATTAAATAGTGGTTCAAAGGTTTCTGAAAAAACTGCTTTAGCATTTATAAATGAAGCTTTAAGCTATGATCCATACCCAACAGCAGGATTTAAGGTTTCAAAAACTTTAATAGCTCCAGGTGAGGAGATTACAATAACAAATACAAGTTCAATTTCAGCAGTAGATATGGAATGGACTTTTGAAGGAGCAAATATTGAAACTAGTACAGAGCAAAATCCAACTATTAGCTATGCTAAGGAAGGAATATATACAGTTTCATTAAAGGCTAAAAATGTTTTAGGTGAAGATGAAGTAATTAAAGAACATGTAATTACAGTTTCAAACTTAGCTGGTGAAGATAAGCAAAATCTTTCAATAGGAAAAACAGCTACAGCTTCAGGATATACAGCAGCATCAGAAAGTCCAGATAAGGCGATAGATGGAAAAGGAAATACTAAATGGTGTGCAGTAGGAAATAGAGTTCATACTTTAACTATAGATTTAGGAGATGTGAATACTATAAGCAATGTAATAATTAAGCATGCTGAAGTAGGTGGAGAATCTGCTGCTATGAATACTCGTGATTATAGATTAGAAGTAAGTATGGATGGTGTAAACTTTAAAGAAGTTGCAAAGGTAGTTGGAAATACAGCTGGTGAAACTAATGATCAAATACCAGTAAGTAAGGCTAGATATGTAAGATTAAATGTTGATAAGCCAACACAAGGAAATGATTCAGCTACAAGAATATTTGAAGTTGAAGTAATGGGATTAGAAGGAGATGTTGAATTACCTCCAGTATATGAAAAACCAGAAGTAGAAATAGTAGTAGCTAAGCCTACTAATTTAAGAGCTGAAGGAGTAAGTAACAATACTGTAGCTTTAACTTGGGAAGCACCAAGTCATGTAGAAGGTTTAGTAGGATATGAAATTTACAAAGATGGAAAGATAATTACAGAAGTAAGTAAGGAGGATACTTCTTATAATGTAGAAGGATTAAAATCAAATACTATTTATGGATTTAAAGTAGTTAGTAAATATTCAAATGGGGAAAAATCAAAACCAGTATCAGTTAACACAAGAACAACAAAATAATTAGCAAAGATTATAAGTGTTAAATAAATTAATAATATAGCAAATAACCTAGAAGGAGTTTATTCTTTCTAGGTTATTTTTATTTTAGGAGGTAAGTTAATGTTGATATTGTAATGTTTCATAAATATTATCATCAAACAAGTTTAATTAATATGTCCAATTTCCCGTTGCAACTATCATAGCCATAAGCTTAAGTGTATTTCCATAAAAGTTAGCTTCGTTTATAGAAGTATTAATTAGTTTATTCCAAAGGTTTAAACACCAATTAGGATTTTCCTTATATAAAAGAGAAGAAACTAAAAATGGTGATATAAATGATAAATCATTAGGGGAACCAAACACTTCACCGGGAGTTCCGTTTATAATATAATATCCAGAAACTATATTGTTTGGATTTAAATTTGTTTTTTTAGCTATCCAGTTATTTTGGATTTTAATTTGTTTTGGAGTTGGGTGTTTGTTTAAAATTGAATCCATAGAATATCTCCAAGGAGTTCTACAGCTATTAAAGAAATAATCACCATCATGAATAGTTTCTAAAACTTCCTTTTTAGGAGGAACATAATTATCTCCTTCTTTTACAAAAAAATCTGGCATTAATCCGTTATCCTTACTTTCCTTAGTAAGTTGATAATTTATAATACTATTTATTTTCTTAATAACTAGTTTCCATTCACGAGTATGTCTAATATCCAGCTTTGTAAATTCCCATAAAATATAATTTATAAAATCAGAACTTCTAGTTACTCCTTTAAAGGTACTATTTTCAATTCCCTTAACCCAATCTCCTAAAGTTAATGTATAGTCAGTTTTATCAACACAGCTATCATAAAGGGCATTTATTCTTTTTAATGCTTCACCTTTGTAATTTATGGTTTTATCATTTCGCCAAAGACTATTAGCAATAATTAATCTATAGCTAATATCTATATCTCCATCTGTAGCAGAAGAGGTTTGTTCATCTACATCCTTAATTGTACCATCCTCCGTAATGACCTGTTGCCAAGCCATTAGATTTTTATTGTAAATGCTGGGATGATTTTTTATAAAATTATAAAGAAGATGAAAATTTTCTTCAGCTTCTGAATCGAACTTATACATTAGAGGAAATATAACCATTCCATATCCCATAGCTTCTGAGCAAGTTATAGCATTATTACTTGTTGCTTGATCTACTGTATAAAATAAGTAACCTTCTTTTAAAGAAGAGGTTTCTACAATTCGTAAGTATTTCTTTTTCCAATCATTATAAAAGCTTACTAGTTGCATAGTAAGTTCTTCTTTTGAATATTTTGAAGTTAATAGAGTTTTATAAATAACAATCACCTCAATAATCAATTGTCCTACTAATATAATTATTTAATTTATTTAAGTATGTGAGTGTTTTTTATAAAAGTAATGAAGTGACGATTTAAATACGAATATTAAAGAAAAAATAAAAAGATATTATTCATAAAGTTAAAAGATATTAAAGAAGAACGAATTTTAATGATAAAACTTATATATGAGTAAACATTAGTAAACAACGAAAATTAGAATTCATTACGCTATATAATGTTAGTTGAAAATGTAAAGATAAAGGTATGTTAAAAGAATGTTAAATTATATTTTGAAAATATAATTTATATAAAAATTTAAAAAATAGGCGTGAACATTAAAAAAAGTTATTAATTTATTCTTAATTCTTATAAAATCAAAAAAATACAAAAAAAATTTACCGATAAAAAACACGAATGATGAACAAAAATATTTTACGAAGAATAGCAAAATAATAATTGACAATGTTCGTAAATCTAGTTAAAATAAATTTGTAAGAAAGAGAAGAAAATAAATTCAGTAAAATATAAGGTAAGAAAATTGTTCGTAAAAGGAGTAACATAATGAAGAAGAAAAGTTATTATATTTTATTTATACCATGCTTGGTATTAGTAGCATATTTCATGATAGTTCCATTAATGTCTATGATAATACCTACATTTACAAATACAAGTTCAGGAATGTTTAGTGCATATACAGATTTCTTTAAAGATCCATATATGATGCAGATATTTATAAGAACAGTAAAAATATCATTATTATCATCAATTATATGTATGTTTATTGGAGTTCCAGTTGCATATTACATATCTAGAACATCTAAAAAGTTAAGAGGATTATTTATAGCTTTAACAGTATTCCCAATCTTAACAAACTCAGTTGTTCGTTCATTTGCTTGGATGAGTATATTGGGAAAAAATGGTGTAATAAATACATTACTTATGAAATTAAACTTAATATCTGAACCACTATCACTTCTTTATACAGAAGGAGCAATTATAGTAGGTACGGTGTACATATTCTTACCATTAATGATAATTTCTTTAGTTGGGGTTATGGAAAATGTGGACAATGATTTATTAGAAGCAGCGGAAAGTTTAGGAGCTAATAAAGTAAAAGCATTCTTCAAAGTAATATTCCCACTAAGTTTACCAGGTTTAATAGTTGGAACTGTTTTAGTATTTACAGGTTCATTAACAGCTTATACAACTCCTCAATTATTAGGGGGGAATAAAAATACAGTTTTAGCAACACTTATATATCAAAAGACAATGACATTAGGTGATTGGCAAGGAGCAGCAGTAGTTGCAACTATAATGATAGTAGTAACTTTAATAGTAATAAAGGGAATTAACTTCCTAGCATCAAGATTAGATAAGAGAGGTGTATCATAAGATGAAAAGAAGTAAATTGTTAACAGCATTCGTTATATTAGTATATATATTCTTATTTGCACCACTAGTTATAATTGCAATGACAAGTATAGGGACTGAAAATTATATAGCATTCCCACCAAAAGGATTTAGTTTACAATGGTTTGTTAATGTGTTTAAATCACAATCATTCTTAAACAGTATGATGACAAGCTTTATAATATCAGGAATAGCAACGGTAGCAGCTTTAATTATAGGTATTCCAGCTGCATATGGATTAAGTAGATATGACTTTAAAGGAAAAGGAGCAATAAAAAGTTTCTTCTTCTCACCACTAATAATTCCAGGAATAGTAGTAGGTTTCTCATTATTCCAATTCTTATTAGTACAGTTAAACTTATCAGTTTTAATGAGCTTATTTATAGGACATACTCTAGTAATTATTCCTTATATTATAAGAGTTATAGGTTCAAGCTTAGAAGTATTTGATTACTCAATAGAAGAAGCAGCAATGAGTTTAGGTTGCAAAAAGTCACTTACTTTCTTTAAAGTAGTACTTCCAAACATAACATCAGGAGTTATGGCTGCATTTATGCTAGCTTTTATAAATTCCTTTAATAACGTTCCTGTATCAATGTTTTTAACAGGTCCAGGAGTAAGTACATTACCAATAACAATGATGAACTATGTTGAATATAACTATGATCCAACAGTATCAGCATTATCAGTAATATTAATGATATTAACTATTGGAATAATGTATATCTTAGAAAAGACATTAGGTCTTAATAATTTCGCAGCATAGAGGAAAAGAAATAAAAGCTTGGAGGATTTTAAAATGGATTTAATAAATTTACAAAATATAAATGTTTCATATGATAAAAAAAATAATATATTAGAAAACTTAAACTTAAAGGTTAAAAAGGGTGAATTAGTTTCACTATTAGGACCGAGTGGGTGTGGTAAAACTACTACATTAAGAGTAGTTGCAGGGTTTATAGATCCTAAAGCTGGGAAGTTCTTATTAGGAGATAAGGATTATACAAATATACCAGTTCATAATAGAAACTTTGGATTAGTATTCCAAAGCTATGCATTATTCCCACACTTAACAGTTGAAGAAAATGTAGCCTTTGGATTAAAGATGAAAAAAGTTGCAAAAGGCGAAATAGATAGAAAAGTAGCTGAAATATTAGAAACAGTTGATATGACTCACTTAGCTAAGAGATTCCCTAAGGAATTATCAGGGGGACAAAGACAAAGAGTTGCTATAGCTAGAGCATTAGTTATTGAGCCAAGCCTTTTACTTTTAGATGAGCCATTAAGTAACCTTGATGCAAAATTAAGATTAAAAATGAGAGTTGAAATAAGAAAGCTTCAACAAAAATTAGGAATTACAACTTTATTTGTTACTCATGACCAAGAAGAGTGTTTCTCAATTTCTGATAGAGTTGCAGTACTTAATAAAGGCGTAATAGAGCAGTTTGATACTCCAGAAAACATATATTCAAATCCAGCAACAGAATTTGTAGCTAGATTCGTAGGATTTGAAAACTTTATTGACTTAAAAAAGGTTTCAGAAAATACATATGCTAATGAAGCAGGAGAAAAATTCACTGTAGATAGAGCTAAAGATAAGTCAGAAGTTAAGGGAACTATAAGACCAGACGATATAAAAATAGTTAATGAAGATTTAGAAAATACAATAGAAGGAACTATTGAAATAAGAACATTCTTAGGAAAAGCATATCAATATGATGTTAAAACATCTATGGGAAGCATAATTGTAAATAGTGAAAATAGTGTTGTTTATGAAAAAGGAAATAAAATAAAACTTCAATTACCATCAAATAAAATAGTAGTATTATAATTTAAGTGAGGGAGAATTAATTATGAAAAAGAGAATTTTAGCTTTAGTATTAACAGGTATAATGGCAACAACAGCTTTAGTTGGATGTGGTGGATCAAATGGTTCAGGTGAAGCAGGTAAGAAACTTGTAATTTCAACTTGGGGATTAAATGAAGATGTATTAAAGGAAGCAGTTTTCACTCCTTTTGCTGAAGAACATGGAGTAGAAATAGTTTTAGAAGTTGGTAATAACTCAGAAAGATTAACTAAAATGAAAAACAATCCAAACTCAAATATAGATATTACATATTTAGCAGAATCATTTGCTGAGCAAGGAATTGAAGCAGGTATATTTGAAGAGTTAGATTACTCAAAGATACCAAATGCTACAAGTTTACACGAAAAAGCTCAAACTACTGTTGACAGAGGATTTGGACCAGCTTACACATTAAACAGCATAGGTATAGTTGTTGATCCTTCAGCAGGAATTGAAATTAATTCTTGGGAAGATTTATGGAAGCCAGAATTAGCTAATAAAATAGCTATTCCAGATGTAACTACAACTAATGGACCAGCTATGGTAAGTATTGCAGCAGATAAGGCTGGAGTTGAAATTTCAAAAGACAATGGAGCAGCAGCTTTCAAAGAATTAGAAGCTTTAAAGCCAAATGTAGTTAAAACTTATAGTAAGTCATCAGACTTAGCTAATATGTTTGCTAGTGGAGAAATAGTAGCAGCAGTAGCAGCAGACTTTGCTTATGGAACAATTGCAAAAGCTAAACCAGAAGTTATAAATGTTATTCCTGAATCAGGAACTTACTTAAACTTTAACACTATTAACATTAACAAAAACTCAGCTAATAAAGAATTAGCTTATGAATTTATAAACTACGCTTTAAGCCCAGAAGTTCAAACAAGAACAGCTAAAGCTTTAAATGAATCACCAGTTAACACAGAAGTTCAATTAACTGAAGAAGAAGCAAAAAGCTTAACTTACGGAAAAGTATTAGACAATGCTAAAACTATAGACTTTAAATTTATTAATTCATTAATGACTGAGTGGGTTGACACTTGGAATAGAATAATGAACTAATATAAAATAGGTGGAAGAATGGAAGTACAATTAATTATAAAAAACCTAAATGTTTATAATAGTTATTTTAAGAAATTTATAAAAGGTGACGTTGTAATAAATGAAGGTAAGTTTGTTCATATAGGAAAAGATTATGAAGATAGATTTACATCAGAAAATATTATTGACGGAAAAGAAAAGTACATTATTCCAGGATTCATAGATATTCATATGCATATAGAAAGCTCAATGACAATTCCAAGTGAATTTTCAAAGGCAGTTATAAAACATGGGGTCACTACGGTAGTAGCTGACCCTCATGAAATTGCAAATGTTTTTGGTATAGAAGGTATAAAGGAATTTATGAAATCTGAAGAAAAGGTAGATATATTTTATGGAATACCAAGCTCTGTACCTTCAACATCTAAGGAATTAGAAACTACAGGTGGAGAAATAAATGTTAGGGAAGTAGATGAATTATTAAATTATAATAAAGTTCGTTGCTTAGGCGAAGTAATGAATTTTAAGGATTTAATAGAAGATGAAGAATCAACTATTAATAAGATAATTAATTTATCTAAGGAAAATAAAACTAACTTTCCACTAGAAGGTCATTGCCCTAAGATTTCAGGAGTTGATTTATCATTATATATATATAGGGGCGTTAATGGAGATCATACTCAGCAAAATGTATTATCTTTAGAAGAAAAAATAAGAAATGGTATGTTTATTGAAATTCAGCATAAGTCCATGAACAAAGAAAATATAGATTTTTTAATCCAAAATAATCTATATGAGCATTTTTGTTTAGCAACTGATGATGTAATGGCAGATAAATTAACTAGGGGGCATCTAAATAAATTAGTAGAAAAAGCAATAGAACTTGGAATGTCAGTAGAAAATGCTATTTATGTTTCAACATATACTCCGTCAAGAAGAATGGGGCTTTTAGATAGGGGAATCATAGCTCCAGGAATGATTGCTGATTTTAGCTTAATAGAAGATATAAATGACTTAAATATTCAATCTGTATATAAGTTTGGGGAAGAAGTTTATAGTATAGAAAATGGATTAAAAGAAGAATACTTTAGTACAAAAAGTGAACTTAACAAAGAGTTCTACAACAGTATTAAGCTAGATGAAATTAAGGAAGAAGATTTATATGTAATAATTCCTTCTACGTATAAAGAAAAGGTTACTTGTAGAACTATGAAGGTAGAATCAGGGTCTACATTTACAGAAGAAGGAGAAATTACATTAAATATTAAAGATGGAAAATTAGATTGGCAGGGAAATGATTGCTGTTTAATAGCTATCTTTGAGAGATATGGAAAAAATAAAAATATAGCCTTTGGATTAGTTCAGGGAATGGTTATAAAAGAAGGAGCAATAGGAACAACCTGGGCTCATGATCATCATAATCTTATGGTTATGGGAACAAATGTTAGTGACATGCTTTTAGTAGCTAACAAAGTAATAAATATTGGTGGAGGATATGCTGTAGCTAATAATGATGAAATTTTAGCTCATTTAGAATTACCAATAGGGGGAATTATTAGCGATGAGCCTATAGATAAAGTAGGAAAAGCTCTTGGAGAAGTAAGAGATGCTATGAAATCTTTAGGATATAATCATATGAATGAAATAATGTCATTTAGTACATTATCTCTACCAGTTAGTCCAGCTTTAAAAATAACAGATAAGGGCTTAATAGATGTAAGGAAGCATGAAATAGTTTCTTTATTTAAATAATATTAATTAGACTATGTATAATAAGCATAGTCTAATTTTATAGGTTTTAATAGTTATAGCGTACATAGGAGGAAAATATGATAAAGAATAAAAGTACTGAAATTAATAATGTCACTATTCTTACAATGAATGAAAATAAAGAAGTTATTGAAGATGGTGTTTTACTTTATAAAGATACTGAAATAATATTTGTTGGAAAGAAAAATGATGAGGAATATAAAAGCAAGATAGAGTTATATAAGGATATAGAATATATAGATGGTGAAGAAGGAATTTTAATACCTGGAATGATAAATTGTCATACACATGCATCAATGGTTCCATTTAGAAGTCTAGCAGATGATTGTAAAGATAGATTAAAGAGATATTTATTTCCATTGGAAAATAGACTTGTAGATAAAGAACTTACATATATAGGAGCTAAATATGCAATATCAGAAATGCTTTTAGGTGGAGTAACTACTTTTTGTGATATGTATTATTTTGAAGATGAGGTAGCAAAGGCATCAAAGGAGCTTAATATAAGAGGTGTCCTTTGTGAAACTATATTAAACTTCCCATCTCCTGATTCTAAGGAAGCCTTTGGTGGATTAGATTATTCAAGATGGTTTATAGAAAAATGGAAAGGTGATGAATTAGTAACTCCAGGAATAGCACCTCATGCACCTTATACAAATACAGATGAAACTTTAAAGGAAGCATATGAAATTAGCAATAAGTATAATGTGCCATTTATGATGCATGTAGCTGAAATGGATTATGAATTAAGTGAATATAAGGAAAAATATAATTTGACTCCTGTAGAATATTTAAATAAGGTAGGAATATTAGACCATAAATTTATATCTGCTCACTCTGTTTTAGTAAATGATAATGATATAGAAATATTAAAGGTAAGTGGAGCTAATGTATCTCATAATGTAGGGGCAAATGCTAAGGGAGCAAAGGGAGTAGCACCTATTATTAAAATGAGAGAAAAGGGAATAAATGTAGGTTTAGGAACAGATGGACCTATGAGTGGAAATACATTAGATATAATAACTCAAATGCACCAAGTAGCAAAGGTTCAAAAGCTTTTTAATAATGATAGAAGCTTAATGCCTTCAATAGATCTTTTAGAAATGGCTACAATAGAAGGAGCAAAGGTTTTAGGTTTAGATAAAAAGGTTGGTTCCTTAGAAATAGGTAAAAAAGCTGACTTAGTGTTAATAGAAACTAAATCAGTAAATATGCAGCCAATATATGATTATTATGCAGCATTAGTTTATTCAGCTAATCCTAGCAATGTAGAGTTTGTTGTAGTAAACGGAAAGACTGTAGTTAAAGATAAGAAACTAGTAAGTGGAGATTTTAAGGAAATAAGAAAGGATCTTTTAGCTTTAAAGGAAAAAATAAATAAGGTAGCAGAAACACTTTAAAATATAAGAAACGTAATTATTAATTATAGAAAAGACTTTATAAATTTAATTTTATAAGGTCTTTTTTATTATTTATAAACTTATTTTTATTTAAAGAATCCATAATTAAGAAGTAGTAAGTATTTGTAATAGAGTAGGTGAAGGGTAAATATACTATAATATAAATTCTATTTACTTAAGTGTTAATGAAGGGAGTAGGGATGAATAGCGGAATTAAAGAGCAAATATTTTATAAAAACTTACCTTATGGAGTAAAAAAACTAACAGATGATGTTATAAAAGAAAGAGAAAAAACAAATAAAAGTAAAATAATTTCCAAGGCGAGGGGAAAGCAACAAGTTATTTTATTATTAATCCTTGGAATAGCATCTTTATTTTTTTTAGAAAAGCCAATAAGAACTCAAAATATATTTAAAATTATAGAAATAAGCCTTTATATATTAGTTACAGGTACAATAATATTTACTTTAGTAAAAAATAGGTATGTGGATAACTTTGACAAAAAGAGAATAGAGTTAAAAGAAATTATAAGTAATATTAATTGTAAATGTGAAAATGAATGTAGCTGTATAGATGATTACATAAGATATATGGATAGTATAGGAATAAAGCTATATTAGTGCAATTTTAGAGACAATTAGAATTTTTGAAGGTCATAGAATATATACCTTTAGAAAGGTGATATATGATCCCATATTAAATGGACTTGGTACTGGATATTATTAAACAAGCCCAGGTAGATATTACTTCGGCTTGTTTAATTTTTTGATTTTTATTCATATAATACTTTCCATCCTACTGAAACTACACCAACTTCTAAGCTTAAGACACTAACTATTCTTTCCATTATCATATCGCTTTTTTCTAAACTAATTATTTCAGCCTTAATACGAACACGGCTTGAGTCATTTTCGTTTTCTAAGCTTTCAAGCTTTCTTAAAAGGATATCTTCTTTACTAACCATTTCCATAAGAGAAGAACGTAATCCAAATTCTATTTCCTCAGAGCATTTTATTGTAATTAAATAAGTATATTCGTCATCCTCATCATTACGTTTAACACTAAAAAGTTTTCTAGCAATTGGTCTAAAGGTAATGTTAGATAATACTATTACAAGGGCTGCAATAAAAGCAAATAATATATTACCAGAGCTACTTAGAACTCCAACAGAAGCAGTACACCATAATGTAGCAGCTGTGTTTAATCCTCTTACATTAAATCCTTCACGGAGTATTACACCACCACCTAGAAAACCTACACCAGTAACTACTTGCCCAGCTATACGAGAACTTTCTCCATTACTTACAATAGTAGCAAACATTACAAAGAGGCAAGCGCCTACACAAACTAAGACATTAGTTCTTATTCCTGCTAGAGTTTGCCTATATTGCCTTTCTAGTCCTATTATAAATCCAAAAATAACTGCGGAAAAAAGCCTTATTAAAAAATCTATTGTCGTCATGTAAAATTACTTCCTTAAATAATATTTTATAACTATATCTTTTTATTAAATTGTAATTATTATACAAAGGAATGAAAAGAGTTTTAAAAATATTCATAAAAGGCATCACATAAGTAAAATATTTACATAAAAGTAAAAATATGATAAATTTGAAGAGAGAGAAATTTTATATTGTTATTAAATTAAAGAATCTGTTAAGCTGATATGAAAAAATAGCTTGGCTTTTCATAGAATTGCTCGCTCTTTGAAAATTATATAAGTTTGAATATTTTATTGTATGGCAAACAAGCCTGCAATAAAATTGATTTTTGCAGGTTAAATA
>NZ_JBOFYU010000224.1:0-1914 GCF_051654825.1 Clostridium sp. | reverse complement strand
ATCTAGTATAAAATATAAAAGTCGCTTACTATATATAGTGATTTTGAGTAACGTACGAAATCGTTGAAACTATTAGTTAAGCGAATTTTTTTATTAGAAAAACTAATTAGACATAAGGAGTTATTATGACTAAAACATTAAACATAATAAAAAGAGATGGAAACTCTGTAAAATTTGACAAAAACAAAATAGAAAATGCAATTCTAAAAGCAATGAAATACGGAAGTGGAATATATGAAGAAGAAATAGCTAAAACAATAGCTAATGAAATAGAAGAAAGTCAATTAAATAAAAACACTTCACCGACAGTCTACCAAATAGAAGAAATGGTATACGCAAAGCTAATAAATTATAATCAACAATTAACTGCTAAAGCCTACGAAGGATACAGAGCAGTACAGTCATTTAAAAGAGAGATAAATACAACTGATGAAAGTATACTAGGGATACTTAACAGAAGCAATGAAGAAGTTATAAATGAAAACTCTAATAAGGATGGAATACTAGCAGCAACTCAAAGAGATTTAATAGCTGGAGAGGTATCAAAGGACATCGCTAGAAGAAAGTTAATACCTGCTCATATAGCCCAAGCTCATGATGAGGGCGTACTTCATTACCATAAGTAATATTGTGGCTATTATAAGTGATTATAATAGAAAACCTTGTGAACCTAAGCAAAAAGGGTGTGATTTTATTTTAAATAAAATTGCTAACGGTGCAGATAATAGTAATATTATTATGCGTAAGGAATTCTAAGTCCACTGTAAGAGTGGATATGAAAATACCGTGCTAAGATTTCAGTTTATGACATATAGAGGTGATTTTTTGGATAACAGTTATTATGTATACGAATGGTTTTATATAAATACTGGAGAAGTTTTTCACGTTGGTAAAGGTAAAGACAAAAGAGCGTGGCAAACATCTTATAGGAGAAATAAGCATTTTATTAATATAATTAATAAAGAAAAAGATAATGTTTCTGTGAGGTTCTATAAAGAAAATCTTACAAATAAAGAAGCCTGTGATTTAGAAATTAAAAGGATTGCATATTATAAATCTATGAATCAAGCTAAAACAAATTTTCATATGGGAGGACGAGGAGGTCATACGGGAAATTACCATTCTAAAGATAGAAGTGATAAATTAAGTAAATTGATGAAAGAAAGAAATTTATCAGGTGAAAGAAATCCAATGTATGGAAAAACACATTCTCCAGAAGCTAGATTAAAGATAAGTATTACGCATAAAGGCAAAGTAATTTCTGAAGAGCATAGGAAGCAGATTGGTGAAAAATTAAGAAATACAGTAGCGAGTGAAGAAAAAAGAGAAAAGTGTAGACTAAAATCAACTGGAGTAATTTTTACGCAGGAAAGAAAAGATAATATATCTAAAGCATTAATAAAAAATGTTTACACTGTTATTTATAATGATGAGTATAATGAGATTCCTGGTAAGGTTAATTTATATAAATTCATGACTAATAAATATTCTCTATCAAAAACCATTACTGATAAAGTTTTAAGTAATTCTTGGAATCCTAAATTCAAAAGGCATCTAAAATATGAAACTCTAAAAATTGTAGAAACTGAAATAAAGTGTATCGACTAATGGGTGATGAGTGTAGCCCAAGTACGCTGGAGTTTAGCGCCAGTGGAAGCGCAAGGCATCTTTAAAAGATGATGAGATAGTCAGTACTTATAGAAATATAAGAGGATATGGATATGGATTATGCGATGCAGCCCATACATAACTGTATGTTGATAAACCTAGAAGACATGCTTTTAAATGGGACTGTAATTAATAATAAGTTAATAGAATCACCAAAAACTTTCCCTACAGCTTGTACTATAGTAACGCAAATAATAGCACAAATAGCTAGTGGTCAATATGGTGGTAACACGATAACTATAAGCC
>NZ_JBOFYU010000223.1:0-7694 GCF_051654825.1 Clostridium sp. | reverse complement strand
ACTTGATATATCATTAAACTCTTCTATTGATTTTCTTTCAAAGTTTGTCATCCCAAGCTCTTGTCCTTGATATATAAATGGTGTCCCTCTTAATAAGAAATACATAGCTCCTAACATTTTTATTGCATCTTCATTATCTTCTCTATCTAATAAATATTTTGTAGTAGATCTTGGTTGGTCATGATTTTCAATAAAATTTGCACCCCATCCAAACTTATTTATAGCCATTTGGCTAGCCATTATTTTATCTCTTAAGTCCTTAACTGTCCAATTTACTCTCTTAAACCACTCACTACCTGATGCTACATCAAGGTCTGCATATTTAAAATCAAAAATCATTGAAAAATATCCATTTTCCCCAATAAAGTCATCTAGTTCATCATAAGATACACCTGGTGCTTCAGCTACTGTAACGCAATTATGCTTATCAAAGGTTTCTCTCTTAAGTTCATGTAAAAACTTTTCAATTCCTTTTTGGTTTCTTGAAGTCTTAGTACATTTAACTAATCCATCAACACCATCTGCTTCTAAGCTTTTAAAAGTTAAGTCCTTTTTTATAAATGTTATTGCATCTATTCTAAATCCTGCAATTCCTTTATCTAACCAGTAGTTTACCATATCATATAAAGATTTACGTAAATCTTCATTTTCCCAATTTAAATCTGGTTGCTTTTTCCCAAAAGCATGGAAGTAATATTCATTTCTATCCTTTACTTTTTCCCATACACTTCCACCAAATACTGATCTCCAGTTATTTGGAACTTCTGCTCCATCTTTAAATATGTAGTAGTCATGATACTTGCTATCAGGATTATTAATAGCTTCTTCAAACCACTTGTGCTCATCTGAAGTATGATTTATAACTAAATCTAGTATTATCTTTATCCCTTTTTCCTTCCCCTTTGAAATTAGCTCCTCTAAGTCTTCCATAGTTCCAAATTCAGGTGCTAAATCAAAATAATCACTTATATCATAACCATTATCATCCATAGGAGATTTATATATTGGACAAATCCAAAGCATTGTTACACCTAAATCACTTAAATAATCTAATTTTTCAGTTATCCCCTTAATATCTCCAATACCATCATTATTACTGTCATTAAAGCTCTTTGGATATATCTGATAAACTACTTCCTTTTGCCACCATTGTTTTTTCATTATCTGCACTCCCTTATATTATATTTCTTCTCTTTAGTTCTAAGTAAATTCCATCCATCATAACACTTTCACAGGTAGAATGAACATATTCTAATATTTCCTTACTACCTCCACCAACTCCAATTGCTGTTCCCACTGCCTTAAACATGTCTATATCATTTCTTCCATCTCCAAAAGCTACAGCATTTTTTGTTGGGATATTTAAATATTCACATAATCTTTTAATAGCTTGTCCCTTATTACAGTTGTTTTGAATTATTTCATAATAATTAACATCATCATATTCAAAGCTTTGGGCTAACTGAAATCCATCTTCTTTAAATATGCCTTTAAGCTTTTCATAAACATATCTTTGGGTCCATAAACAAATTTTATTTACTTTATGCTCTTTACTATTAAAATCCTTTATATTATCTTTATAAATTATTTTTTCATTATCTTTTACTATCTTTTTTTCTTCCTCATTTAATATTTTAAACTTTTCATCATTAAGATAATTTAATACTTTAACAGCTTCATAATTCATAAAAACGTTATCATTTGTTTCAAATGTAAAAGCTGTTTTATACTCCGTATTTTTAAAATATAAACTAGCTCTATCAATTTCACTTTCTTTGAAATAAGATTTTTCGATTATCTTATTCTTAAACTCAATATGGGCTCCCCCGCTTGCTATAATTCCATCGAATTCTAATTCTATTACATCATCTTGTATTACTCCTATTGGCCTTCCAGTACATAAAACAACATAAATACCATTATCTTTTATCATTCTTACTGCATCCTTAGCAGTAGCTGGTATTCCATAAACTTCATCTCTTAATGTACCATCAATATCAAAAAATATTATTTGGCTCACCCTTTGCTCACCTCACTTACTGACAACGTTATGATAACAAATAAAAAAAAGGCAATCAATACGATTACCTCCTTTAAAAAATATGTACTTACTTAGTTCCCAATTTCACTTTATGAAAAAATGTACATTCTTATTTTATCTTCTATTTCTATTAATAAATGATAATTTATAGCTCTAATAAATACTTTTGATACTTTAAAAATAATATCTCTATTAATATAAAATACGGTGTAGAAATTTCATAGTTTAATCTATATTCCTTTGGCAGTTCTATTGAATTAATATAAAGGTTCTCATCACATAAAGATGCAACTGTATTATTCATCATTCTTGTTATAGATAATGTGCTTACACCCTTTAATCTTAAATTTTCTACCAGCTCAATAACAGCACTTGACTCTCCTGAAAGAGACATTATTATTACAAAATCATCATCATTTGCTAGTGCTCCAACAGCTTCAACCATATCATGACCATGCATATTAAAAATTATCTTTTCTGTAGGTAGAAATATTCTTTTAAACTCGCTTGCAACTCTAGCTTGAGAGTATCCACTTCCATATACAATAATTCTCTTTGCATTATATATTTTTTCAAATATATTAGTACAATCACGATTTTCAATATCATCAACTACCTTATGATAACTATCTGTAACAACCTCTAAAAAATCTGTTGTTTCATTTGTACCCCTTTCCTCTTCTAAACGAAGTCTAACCTTAAGTTCACTAAATCCAGATAAAGATATCTTTTTTGTAAACCTAAATAAAGTTGTAGTTGATATATTACATTCCTTTGCAAACTCTTCTATTGAAAGCTTATGACAATAGGCTTTATTATTTAAAATGTATTTGCAAATTTCTTTATCATTTTCATTTAAATTAGAATAATAGGTATTCATTAGTTCTTGTATATTCATTTATCCAGCCCCCTAATATATTCTATATAATTTACAAATAACATATCAATTAATACATAAAATGCTGCTGTAATTTCATATGATAAATTTTTCATACCATAAAGCATTTTAGTTCCTACATAAAGGTTATTTTTGCACATTCTTGCTATACTATTATTTTGAAAGCGTGTAATAGATAAAACGTTTATACTTGTAGTTTCTATAGATTTTAATATATTTATCCCTTCAACAGTTTCACCTGAAAGTGATAAAATCACAAATAAATCATTGTCTGTAAATTTAGTCTTTGCAAATTCAATTTCACCTAAATCAAATAAATCAATAACACATTTTCCTGCTGATAAGAATATTCGCTTAAACTCTTCTGCTTCAGCCTTTTGTGCGTTGCCTGTCCCATAAATATATATGATTTGAGAATTATATATTAATTTACAGATATCATCATAGTTACGTTCTTTAATTTCATCTATAGTATTATGATATATACTACATGCTTTTTTTATATCAATACTTTCTTGCTTATCTGTTTTTTTAGATTTTAACTTTAAAATATATTTTAACTCTGCAAATGAATTCAATCCTAACTTTCTGCAAAATCTAAGCAAGGTTGTTCTTGATATGTAACATTCCTTAGCTAAGTTTTCACTTGATATTTCTTCACATAGCTCCCTGTTATTTAAAATAAATTGATATATATTGAGCTCATTTTTTGTTAGCTTATTATAATTATTATTTATTAGTTCTTCTAGCGTCATAAATACTCCTTATGCAATTAAATTTTCTTCTTGCATTGATAAACTTATTATTTTTGAACTAATACAACTTTAATTGTATTTTCTACTCTCTATATTATATCCCATAATATATCTTTCTCAATAAAATAAGCTAAGAAATGTTGTTATTTATTAATAACTATACTTCTTAGCTTATTTATGTATTTTAACTTTAAAGTCTAATAATTGTCTATATCAGAAATATTAGAATCATCAATTTGAAGACCAGTATTTATATTAATACGCTCATCTATATATTTAAGAAATACACTTTCCTCATCTGGTGAATTGAAAATTCTTTTAGGAATATTTATAATTCCATTAGATATAAGGTTTATAAAAATATTATTATTTGTAACTAAAATAGTATTTACAAATGACCAATCAAGTTTAGAATACATACCTTCAATTTCTTTAATAATACCATCATCAGTTAAGGTTATAGTAGTATCTTTTATGTACTCAATATTATTTGTAAGCTCTTTATCGGCAAGCTTCAGCAACATTCTTCTTTGATTATGATCATAAATAGACCCACTGAATATAAGCCAAAATATAATTAATATCATTGATATTATTAATACTACAAGATAATTAGGTGTAATTGCCTCCCAAACTAGTGAAAATAATATTATTATTAACAAAGGTAATATTATTTTATAGAAAAGCTTAGATCTTTTAATAACAGTGTTATCGCTATTTTTCGATAATAACAATTCAATATAATCATTTTTACTATATCTAAATTTTATTTTCATAAAATCCTCCTATACTTTAAAGCAATAATTTAATATAATTAGTATATCACAAAATATGTATATAAAGGAAAATGTTATGGATAAATATAGCGATAGAATTATTTTTAAACCCCAAAAAGATTATTATAAATCTAGCAAATGGAAGCTTGTTGTAACCTATCTTTTATTTGCAATATTAGTAATAAGTATATCATGGACAGTAGTTTATAATATTTTAAATAAACCAACAGATATTACTCAAGATGAAATATATAATTTATTAATAGATGATGATCTTGTTGAAAAGACTGCCTTTGAAGAAGTAAAAAAATCTGTTCCATATGAACCTTCTTCTTTGGGAGATTTTTATATAGTTGATATAAAAAACCTAGATTATGGAGTCTTAGATGTAGATATAGCTAATTCAGTTAGCTATCCTGCTGCTTATGTTAATTTATATGGTAAAGTTACTTTAAAATACAAAAAAGGTTGGTATGTGGATAAGGTAATATATACTAAAAATTTAGGATTGAAACCTTTATTTTCAGCAGGAGAAAGCTTTTTAAACAACTTAAGCAATGATATTTACGGGAAGGGATTCTTTGAATATGATGGAATTAAACATGCCTTTGCAACTACATATGTAGATTCATTATGCGTTATTACTGAAGAAGGTGACTTTGATTCCACAAAGGTAGAAATTGCACCATATAATAAAGATGGAAGAGTAGATATGGAAGTAACATTAAAATACAACTTTGATATCTGGGGTTGGGAACTTGTTGATTTTAAAACAGTAGGCACAAGATAAGATATATACAATTATGTCGGTAATAAGTGCCATCCTATTTTATTCCAACCTAAATGTTTAAGGTTTTAAATATGTTAAAAATTTGCTAATAGTATTAATTTATATGAGTTATTTGACCTATAATTATGGTTTAAATATTACTAAGGGTATCGATTTTAATCGTAAGCGTAAAAGAAACGCTTACATAAAAACAAAAGAAATATTGAAGATGTTTATTCAAAGATTTTTATTACTATTTCTGATAATAAAAAGTAATAAATCTTATTCTATTTAATAAAGTTAATTATCTTAGTTAGCTCTTATAATATTAATAGAAGTAGATTTTAATTCATTACCATTTTAAATTAGTGTAACTTATAAATTAGTGCAAGCTGTATTTTTTGTATAAGGATTTGTAGCACAATTCAATAAAAATGGCTATTATCAAGTTAATTTTTATAACTTTATAATAGCCTTGTCATTTATAGTTTGGTGATAATGGGAAATATTAATATGATTTCAAATCCATTATCATATTTCTCATTTGTATCAAGTTCAATTTTCAAACCTTTAGATACTTGTTTTGCTAAATATAAGCCCATTCCAGTAGAATTTTTTCTTTGCTGCCCTATTTCTCCAGTAAAACCTTTATCAAATATAAATGGCAAGTCATACGACTTGACTCCAATACCATTGTCTCTTATATTAAGCTTTATATTTTCTGGACTCTCTTCAGCAGTTATATATATCTTAGGCTTAACTTTTTCATAGTCTGTATACTTAACTGCATTGCTGATTATTTGCCTTATTATAAATTGAAGACCTTTTTTATCAGATACAACTTTGTAATTGTCCATATCTAACATTACTTCAATCCCTTTTTCAATCAATATTACTTTATATTCTTCAATTATCTCTTCGCAACACTCTTGCAAACATAACTCTTTAAAGAAGTAATCATTGCAAGCAGATTTCATTCTTGCGTAATAAAGCATTCTTTCTATATCCTCTTGCATCTTTGTTCTTACATATTGTAATCTTTTATAAACAATCGGTGATAATTCATCTTTTCGATTATCTAAAATAAATGTCATTAATCCTAAGGGGTTTTTTATCTCATGAGCCCAAGCTTCTACATATTCCTCATACTCATTAAATTCTTGATTATTAGAATTTATAATATTTTTATTTTCTCTTAAAATTGTACCTATATCTCTAATAACCTTAGCTTCTTCATAATAAAATAACCTTACGATTTCATTTTCTTTATCTTTAGTAGGTTCATTTAAAAAGTTACTAATGGCTTCTTCTCTCTTTAAGTCTTTTTTATAAATAATAAATGTAGTAGCACAATATACAATCAGTGATCCAATAATCATGGTTGGAAAAATATAAGCAAAAGCCTTATCATTGCTAATCCATAATAATCCACCAAATATAAAATTTAATATAAGTATAACAATAATCCAAAGACTATTTTTCATTAATATTCCCTTTAGCTTTTTAATCATTATTCTTATCTCCTATATGCTTTAAGGAATATCCCTTTCCCCTAATTGTAATAATCTTATAATCTGTACTTAAATTATGCAAAGATTTCTTAAGCCTTGTCATATTTACATGAATAGCATTTTCATCAACATATTCTGTTGTACCCCAGAGCTTACTTAATAAGATTTCTTTCGTAACAAGTTCTTGATAATTTTCAAGTAATAACTCCATTATCTTTCCTTGATTTTCAGGCAAAATAGTAGCTTTTCCTTTAACATTTATAGCGTAGGTTTGTAAATCTAATTTAATACCTTTTATTTCTGTAAAATATTTTCTATCATCTAAACGTCTTAACAAATTAGTTAGTCTAGCTAATAAACGTTCTTTATGGCACGGTTTGTTTATATATTCATCTGCGCCAATATTAAGGGCATGCAGCTCATCTTTCATTTGATCACGCCCTGTTAGAACAAGTATTGGAACATTACTTTTATGCCTAACTTCCTTACATATTTCAAAACCAGATATTCCTGGTAAATTTAAATCTAATAATATAAGATCTGGTGAAGAAGCTATAATCTCATCTACTACATTAGGAAATTTCGTTATACAATAGGTATCATAACCTTCCTTATCTAAAATATATTGAAGCTCTTCCCTCATAAAAAGTTCATCTTCTATAATTACAATCTTCTTCACACTTATCACCTCTAATTATCGTCTCTTTTTATCTCCATAATGTTTAAAATATTCTTATCACTATTTTTCTTTACTAAATACATATAAAGTAATTCTACCATACATATTACTATAATAACAGGAATTGAAAGAGACATTAACTTACTGACCTCTGCTTTCATAGCTGTTGTCATAAGTCCTGTAAACAATGATCTTACTGCAAATATGCTACTTATTGCTGCAACAGCTATTGGTAGTGAAAAATACCAGTTAATTTGATTTCTTG
>NZ_JBOFYU010000222.1:0-6074 GCF_051654825.1 Clostridium sp. | reverse complement strand
GTTTCTGCATTCCAATTCACTTTATATCCTAAAAATTGTGATACACTTCTAAGCGGTAAAAGCACACTCTCCCCTATTTTCTGTGGTTGTTGTTCTAACTGCATTTGTTCCCCATTATAAGAAACAGTAATAACCTCCTTTGCATTACATGGTATAACTATAATTGATGCTAAAATCCCTACAAATAATTTATTAATTACTTTTGACAATTTTATTCACTCCTTTATATAAGTAACCCCATAAAATATCTCTTACTTAAACTAACTAATTACTCGGTCGATAATAACCTACCAATCTGCATCATCAAATAATATTTAGTATTGTTCTGAAATGACTCATAATAATTGTAACAATAATACAACTACAAATACATGTAGTAAGTATGCTCTAATTATCACCATCTTTAATACTCTTCTTTATCAAATAATATGTAATCATACCATATATAATAAAAACAATACTTAATCCTATACCAACTATACTTATATTTTTAAGTAGTGCCAATGCTCTTACCATTTCGTTTTCTTGAATATATGTTTTTAGTAAGCAAATATATATTAATATATTATTAACACCTGCTAATATAAGTGGACACATAAAATATACTATAATCTGTATTTTTATAGTCCTATAGATTTCCCGTTCTTCAACTCCCAATTGACGTAGTATTTTTATTCCATCCTTATAACTCTTAAGATCACTAAGTAATTGCACCGCAAGAACTGTTAATATGCATATAATTAATATACTACAGAGATAATACCCAACAAATAACATAGCTGCTGCTGAGGTACGTTGTTCAAATAAAACTTTTGTTTTCATAAATCCTATACAATTAATAAAATTCTCATTTAGTCCTGCCTCTTCAAAAGTTTTATCCCTAATTTCAAGCCATAACCTCTCATTAAATTCATTACTTGTTGGTTTACTAGTCTTAGCAAGCAATACCGTATAAATCGGCTCTAACTCTATAAACCAACTATCATCGAGCACATACAAATAGTTCCTATCTTTATAAATCACCTTATTATACCTGTCAATATCAATCTTTTTATTTCTATGGGGACTCCAGAGTCCTTCCAAGGTATTTTTTCCTAAAGTAATCTCTTTATTTAACATATATGTGTCCATATCTACTGGATGAACATAAAACTTAGCTTTATCTAAAGTGATTCCCAGATCACCCTTTAACTCAAGCAACCTATTGTAATCACTTAACTTTAAATAATAACCTTCTTTATTAGTTAAAGCTTCAGCAGTATTTTCATAAACCGAAAAGCTCATTGACCCTATTGAGCCAAATTCACTTTCTTTTATGAAAGACTCTAAATCAGATAGATCTATTGCTCCCTTATCAAACCTTAATCCAATATCAAACCATACATTCTGATCTTTCATTTGGTTCACTTGCATACTTGTTGCATACTCCCCACCTAATACTGCTGAAAGTATTGCCACAAATAACAATAAGGATATACTCCCTAAATAAAAACCATTCATATTAATTTTTCTTGTAAATTGGCTAAAGGAAAATATATTTAACCCCTTATAATATATCTTTGAACACCTTGCTTTTATAACTCCTACTAATGCTGAAAAAGAATAGTAAAAACTATAAGTTCCTGCTATAAACAACAAAACACTTATAATAACTGTATTTTTATTAAAGTAAATATATATAAATATTAAGAGATAACTCCCTACAATTGCTACTACCGAGAACACAAAAATCCATATATGGATTAACTTATCCTTTATAAGTTTTTTCTCATTCTTTTTCTCATCATTTAATAAATCATAAATGTTAGTGTCATTATAGTATTCTATATTGGCATAACTAATTAAGCCATGCACAAACAGTAAAAAGAGTACAATATTTGCTATAGCTGTACCAGACAACTCCATGCTCATAATATAATCTATTTCAAAAAACTCACTTGTTAACTTACTCAGTAATTCGCATAGATTAACCCCAATGACTGTTCCTACTCCTAATGCCATACAAATAAACAAAAAATTCTCTACAACTAGTATCCATGTTAACTTCATAGGCTCAAGTCCTAATAGCAGGTAAACTCCCAGTTCTTTTTTTCGATAATCCATCAAATGCTTATTCATATAGAAAATAATACAACTAAAAATACCATACGCAAAAAACATCAATATTTTTAGCTCATTCACAAAAGATTCTATATTAAGTATTTCTTCTTTCCATGTCATTGCACTCATGGCATACATCATAGTTATAAAGATAACTACCGTTATAAAATAAACAATATATTCTCTAATACAATGGCTAGCATTTCTTATGGCCAATTTTATGTATATCACAAGCTTTTCCCCCTAATTGAGCCAATACCTCTAAGATTTGAGTAAAAAACTCTTTCCTCTCAACTTCGTCTCTTATTAACTCTTTATAAATTTGACCATCTTTCATAAAAAGAATTCTTTTACAATAACTTGCCGAAAACACATCATGAGTTACCATTAAAATATTGGCTCCTAAACTTTCATTCATGTAAGTTAATTGCTCTAATAACTTACATGCTGTATTTGAATCTAATGCCCCTGTTGGCTCATCAGCCAATATCAATTGAGGCTGTGTTACCATTGCTCTAGCACATGCACATCGCTGTTTCTGCCCTCCAGATACTTCATAAGGAAATTTATTTAAGATATCCTCAATTCCCATCTGCCGAGCTATAACTAGAACTTTTTCTCGAATTTGTTTTAAAGGAATTTTGTTAATTGTAAGTGCTATAGCTATATTGTCATAAATACTCAGGGTATCTAATAA
This sequence comes from Clostridium sp., assembly GCF_051654825.1. Taxonomy (GTDB): domain Bacteria; phylum Bacillota; class Clostridia; order Clostridiales; family Clostridiaceae; genus Clostridium. Next base: position 3,277 of record NZ_JBOFYU010000222.1, on the reverse strand, counting down.
ATTAAAGTCTTGAAATATGAAGCCCAATTTCTCTCTTCGAAATGATGCTAATTCTTTTTTATTGAGTTGACTTATCCCTTTATCTTTAATATAGATTTCTCCTGACGTAATATTATCTATAGTTGAAATAACATTAAGCAAAGTACTCTTACCTGATCCTGAAGGTCCCATAATACCTAAAAATTCTCCTTCAGCGATCTCAAAGCTAATACCATCCACCGCTTTTACTTCATACTCATTAGAATAATAGTACTTTTTTACATTCTCTATTTTTAATACTGACTTCATAAAATTGTTCCCCCCCTTAATTGATCGTATATTATTATTTCCACAGCTATATGCTATCTACTCCTCTTTTTTTAGAACATAATAGTATGGCTTCAAACCTCTAATTATATAATCGCCACTCTTCCACTCATAAAACATATAGGTTGTCCCTCTTATTTTCTTAAGAATACACTGACTTGCTGTCTGCTGATGCATATTAATGATCACATCTTCAGACCATCTCATCCCTACCACACTTTTAAATCCTTCACCCAAATCTACCTCTATCTGTCCTTCTTCAAAAATATTTAGTCCCCTTAAATAAAGCGTGTTTATATCTTTTTTCTTCTTGAAATTAAAGTCTTCTATATCTTTTACAAAATCTATAGCCGTCCATTTACCCTTTAGTTCATCATTATCTATAAAAGGCTGATTAACATCATCTTTTTTGCCTTGATTCTCTACTGTAATTATTTCTGTATCCTCAAATATTTGTTTTAGTACATAATAGCCCGGTTGCTCTCTTTCCCTAGTGATATAATCTCCATTTTTCCATTCATAGAACATATACTCTGTTTCATCTATTTTCTCAATACTATAGTTACTATCTGTCCTATAGCCTTTATCTACTATATGGTTTTTCGTCCAAAAAATTTTACTGTTCTCTAATTCATATAACGCTCCTTCTTCCTCATAAATTATCTGTAATGTCCCTTCAGGTTCAAAAGTTAATTGTCTTATGTAAAATTCTTGTTCATCATAACTATCCTCTGGATTAAAATTCTCTTTTCCTGCTACGTATGCTACAACTTGCCATACGCCTACAACCTTAGGATTTGTTTCAAAAGAATACTCTATATAATCTTGTCTGCGCATATATTCTGCTGAGACAACTACTCCTGTCGCTAAACATACTAAAGTAGCTGCCAGCATAAGTATCTTTCTAGCTTTTATCTTTTTTTTTGTACCTCTTTGCTTCTCATAAAGCATCCATGTCTGTTCAAAACTCAAAGACGGTTTTTCATCTTTCAATCCTTTCTCTATTACATTCTTCAAAAGGCCTTTATTCATATTGCTCCCTCCTTGAAATATAACTCATATCTTCCTCGCTCATTACTTTTCGTAATTTTGCTAAGCCTGATCCTAATCGTGATTTACACGTCCCTAGTGGGATATCTAGCACCTTTGCTACTTCTTCTAATTTCATTGCCATATAATAATGCAGTACAATAACCTCTCTTGTCTTAAGACTAAGTTGATTGACTTGTCTCCATATCATTTGTTCTTCTTCTGTTATTAGAAATTGGAATTCAACATCCTGCCTAGAAGTCTTTCCCTTTATAAATTCCAAATCTAGATGATATCGTTGGCTTTTCAATGTATTTCTTATTTTATTTAGTACGATTTGATATAGCCATGGCTTAAATGGACGTTCTGGATCATATGTACTATATTTTAACCATACTTGAATAAATACATCTTGGGTAATATCATCTGCTAACGTTCTTGATTTAGTGAGGAATAACGCAACTTTATATACATAGTTCGAGTGCTCTTCATACATTTTTTCCGCATCTTCTTTTGATATAGGTGCTCTCATAAAACCCCCTCCTTTTACTTCACCTTATTATACATTTCAATGCATTGTTTAGTTCGATTCTTTTAAATTATTTTTTAAATTTTATATTAATTTTTATATTATTATCTCCTCAAATGCTTTAATCTCTATATGTTATAAATATTTTTATTGTAAGTCGTATAGCCTCCTTTTGCTTATTTAGTTTTTATTAGCTAATATTGTAGCTATGCCACGCAAAGATAGCCCTATCTCTCAATAATGAATTGATAGGGCTGTCTCCGGTAAACAATTAACTATTACTTACTTTGCTTTGTGACGTTTATTCATGTAAAGTTGTAGAATGATACCACTTACTAAACCAATAAATAGAATAGTGGTATTTAAGAATGCACCTGACATATTGGCTTTTCCATCATAATTTAAGCTCATTATATATTCTAATAGCAATCCCATTTCTGATGAAGCAATGAAAATATATCCTATGTAATACTTCTCTCGAATAATTGCTAAAATTGATACCAGTAGGATTGGTAAATATATTGAAGCAATAACAGATAAATCGATATACTTTACTAAGCACATCCAGATAAGTATTCCAGCATAAGGTAGTATTACAAAAAGCAAGTGCTTTAATTGTTTTCTCATACATTATCTCCTCTTATAATACTTAATTTATTAACATTATTCTTCACTTAACTATTATAATATATTTTTATTATTTAGAAATATTAAATATTAATTTTCTCCACTCACCTCTATTTATATGATTAATTCAGACCCCATTATCTGCTTAGATTACTTCAAAAAAATAATTGGATAGATCCAGACGGCCACATCCTCTTAATCTACTCTCGTGAAAACATGATGGTAACCAACTTTATCCGTGAGTTTGACCAACTAAAAGGTGAAAGTATTATGGGTATTTATGGTGCAATGCATACTGATACAAACGGTATGGACTACCGCACGCAATCTGTTCCATGTATGGCAAATCAACTGCAAAAACGTTATGGCGCTAAGCTCTACACTGAAGACCTGGCTATATGGGCAAAAGATATTGAACCCTATAGCGTAGATACTATTCGTGTTAACGGAAAAGATTATAAGGCATCCTATTTTGGGGAACAGGATTTAACTGGATTTAAAGACTATACCTCTAGAGCATTTTGGCGCTTAGAAAATGCCTATGATGATTTTAAAAATAATCCCAAACAATATGTGCTACCTTATAGTGAATACCCTATGCTGATAGAAACAGGACAAGTTTTCGTCATCGATTTGACGAAAATAGATGGGTCGGTTATCAGAGAATACTATATTTCTAACGGGCATATATGGGATAATAGACCTTCAACACAAGGTATTATAGTCGAGTAACCTAATCCACTGATCATAATAAATCTTCTCCTCTTTACTGCCATACTAACTCAG
>NZ_JBOFYU010000221.1:0-124029 GCF_051654825.1 Clostridium sp. | reverse complement strand
AGGCTCAAATTAGACCAAGAAGTGGTTTAGCATTAAAGCATGGAATAACTGTTTTAAATACTCCAGGAACTATTGATGAAGGTTATAGAGGAGAAATTGGAGTAATATTAATAAATCATGGAAAAGATGTATTTAAGGTTGAAAAGGGAATGAAAATAGCTCAAATGGTAGTTAAGCCAGTTTGGTATGTAGATGTACAAGAAGTATCAAGTCTTTCAGATACAGAAAGAGCAGAAGGTGGATTTGGATCTACAGGAACAAGATAGTAGCTTATAGATAATAAAATCACCAGATAAGATTGAAGTCTTTTCTGGTGATTATTATATTTATAAGTCTATTGAGCTAAATCTTCCCATTCCTCGTACATGTTTGAAATAGTTTCTTCAACATCTTTAATTTCCTTATTTACTCTTTCACTTTTACTAGGATTAGAATAAATTTCTTCTAAGCAAAGCTGTTCTTGTAGTTGAAGAAGATGATCTTCCTTTAAAGCAATTTCCTCTTCAAGTTTTTTTAGCTTTTGCTTAAGAGCTTTTTCTTCTTTTTCTTGCTCTCTTTTTTTCTTCTTTTCATCCTTAAGCTGAGTTTTAGTTTTTCCATTAGCTAAATCTTCAAGTTCTTGATATCTTGTTGGGTTAAGCTTTTTTTCTTGGAAATAGCTATAGTTACCAAGGTATTCCTTAGTACCATCAATTTGAAGCTCTAAAATTCTTCCAATAACTTTATTTAAGAAGTATCTATCATGGGATATAACCATTAAAGTCCCATCATAGCTTATTAATGCATCTTCAAGGGCTTCTCTTGACATAATATCAAGATGATTTGTAGGCTCATCTAGAAGAAGTAAGTTAGACTTTGAAAGCATTAGCTTTAAAAGGTTTATTCTACATTTTTCTCCTCCACTTAATGTATTTATAACTTTAAATACATCATCACCTGTAAATAGGAAGGAAGCTAGTACTCCTCTAAGTTTTGAAGTAGTTAAGTTAGGGAACTCATCCCAAACTTCATCTATAATTGTTTTATCTAAGTTTAAGTCAGATTGTTCTTGATCATAGTAACCAACATTAACATTTGTTCCAAGAATAATATTTCCGGAATCTCCTTTTACTTGGTCTAAAATCATTTTAAATAATGTAGTTTTACCACGACCATTTTCACCTATTAAAGCTACTTTTTCTCCTCTTTTTAAATCAAAGTTTAAAGTTGTAAATAAAGTTTTTTCACCATAGCTTTTAGATAGATTTTCTGCATGTAATACATCATATCCGCTTTTAATTGAAGCCTCAAATTGAATTTTAGAAGCTTCCTTTTCTTTATCAGGTGCATCTATTTTTTCCATTCGGTCTAAAGCTTTTTCTCTACTTTCTGCTGCTTTAATACTTTTTTCTCTATTAAAGCTTCTAAACTTTTCTATAATTGCTTCTTGTCGTTTAATTTCTGCTTGTTGCAGAGTATAAGCTTTTAAATCAGCTTCATATTTTTTCTTTCTTAAATCAATAAATTTAGTATAAGGTACGTTATAGCAATTTACATGACCATTAATTACTTCAAAGGTATGTGAAGTTATAGCATCAAGGAAAAATCTATCATGGGATATAACTAAAACGGTTCCCTTATATGATTTTAAATAATCTTCAAGCCATTCTATTGCTTCTAAATCAAGGTGATTGGTAGGCTCATCTAGTAGGATGATATCAGGATTTTTTAAAAGTAATTTACATAATGATACTCTAGTTTTTTGTCCACCACTTAATGTACCAATAGTTTTATCAAAATCTCCCTCGGTAAATCCAAGACCTTTTAATACTCTTGATATTTCACCCTTATATGTATATCCACCCTTATGAGAATATAAATCTTGAAGAGTAGTGTAATCTTTTATTAGCTTTTCGTGATAAGCAGCATTATTTTCATCATAGGGCTCATTCATTTTTTCTTCTAACTTTAGTAATCTATCTTCAATATTTTTTAACTCACTAAATACAGAAGTCATTTCTGTATAAATTGTGCTATTTAAATCAGAATCTACATGTTGAGTAAGATAACCTATAGTTTTATTTTTATCTATAAAAACTTCTCCATCATCTTGAGAAAGCTCTTTAGAAATTATTTTAAATAGTGTTGATTTACCTTCTCCATTTCCACCGATTATTCCAACTTTGTCACCTTCATTAATAGAAAGAGTAACATTTTTAAGAACATCTCTAATACCATAACTTTTACATATATCTTTGCAACTTAAAACTATCATATCTATCCTCCAATTATTACAAATACTCCATAATATTAAGATAATTATACTATTATATGTGTTTCTAATCAAATAAACAAAAGAATTGTATTTTATACATAAATTTTCTATGTATAGTAAATACTTTTATAGAGATAAGAGTATTTAGGAGTTGAGAAAATGAAGAAGAAAACTATGATGCTATTAAGTGTAGTAGTTATTATATTTGCAGCAATAATTCTTTTTATAATAAAAGATGATAATAATGAAGCAAAAGTAAAATATGATAGGGCAAAAATAGGTGAAGTTTATAGATATATAAATACAACAGGTGTAATAGAATCAAAGGAAAAAAAGGAATATTATTTACAAGAGGGGATAATAAATGAAGTAAATGTATCTGTTGGAGATTATGTTGAAAAGGGACAGTTACTATTAACATTACCTTTTTCTACTATAAAGTCAGACATTAATGGAGTTGTTAGTGAAATAAATGTAGTTGATGGTGGATACTCAAGTCCTACTATGCCAGTAATAATAGTTCAAAATATAGAAGATTTAAGAATTAGCATCTTATTAAATCAAAACGATAGCAAATTAGTTAAGGTGGATCAAGAGGTTATTGTTAGGGGGAGCAATGGGGATATAAAAGGAAGGGTATCGATTATTTCACCAGTAGCTAAAATGTATCAAGGATCTATGGATAATGAAGCTTATTTAAAGGCGGAAGTAGATAATCTTAATAGTATTGATGGGTTAATAGTAGGGTTTAAAAATGAGATAGATATATTGGTAGGAGAAAAAACTGATGTTTTATTAGTTCCAACTGAAGCTATAAAATCTGAAAAAGGTAATAGGAATTATGTATTTGTAATTAAGGATAATGTAGTTCAAAAGCGAGAAGTTCAAATAGGTCTTGAAGGAGAATTAGAAGTAGAAATAATTTCAGGTATTAATGTTGATGAGGAAGTGGTACTGAATCCTATTGGTACCTTAGTAGATGGAGCTAAAATTAGGAAGGAGGATTAATGTGTGATAGAGCTTAAAAATATAGAAAAGACATACTCCGCGGGAAAAATAAACTTTAAGGCTCTAAAAGGAATTTCTCTAAATATAAACAAGGGTGAATTCACATCTATTATGGGAGCTTCCGGATCAGGAAAAAGTACATTAATGAATATATTAGGCTGTTTAGATAGATACGATTTTGGTGAATATAAATTAAATGGAAAGGTAATTAAAAATCTTACTGATGATGAACTTGCTAAAATAAGAAATATAGAAATTGGTTTTGTATTTCAAAGCTTTAACTTATTGCCAAGAATGAGCATATTAGAAAATGTAGAGCTACCAATGATATATGCAGGAGTAAATAGTAAAGATAGATATAAAAGAGCATTAGATGCTCTTGAAAAGGTTGGATTAACTAATTGGATTAAGCATAAGCCTAATGAGATTTCAGGGGGGCAAAGGCAAAGGGTAGCAATAGCAAGAGCTATAGTTAATAATCCTTCTGTAATTATGGCTGATGAGCCAACAGGAAATTTAGATACTAAGGTTAGCTTAGAAGTTATGAAAATATTTCAAGATTTAAATAAAGAGGGAACAACAATAATAATGGTAACTCATGAAGATGAAATAGCCAAGTACACAAATAGAATTATAGGTGTAAGAGATGGAGAGATATATAAGGATGAAAATATATCTCCAATTCTTCTTTAAAAGGTGAGTGTAATGGCAGAAAATTTTAAGATGGCTTTAGAAAGTATAAAATCAAATAAATTAAGAAGCTTTTTAACTATGTTAGGAATTATTATTGGAATAAGCTCTGTTATAGCTATAATATCCTTAGGTAAAGGTGGAAAAGAAGTAATAACAGGTCAGTTAGAAAAAATAGGTTCTGCTACAGTTCAAATAAAGGTTGATCATGGAAGAGCAAGCAATAGTGATTACTTAAAAATTGATGATATAGAAGCTATTAGAGAAAGAAGCGAATATGTAAAATATATTACTCCAATAATAACAAGAGTAGGGATGTGTAAGAGCAATAATGGGGAGAAGGAAGCTTATATATATGGAGTTACTCAAGATTATAAATATATACAAAATGAAGAAGTACTTTATGGTAGGTATTTTACTGATAAAGAAAATTTAGAAGGAAAGCTAGTAGCAGTTATAGATGAATTTACTGCAAGAACTTTATTTGGATATGATGAAGTAATTGGTGAAAGCCTACTTGTTGGTCATGCAAGAAGCCTTAAGAAGGTAACTATTATAGGAGTTACAAAATCACCAGGATATATGGAAGCAGCGCCAATTGAATATATACCAGCTATGATAACTATGCCTAAAAATTCTGTAGATGAGCTTTTTGGGAAATCAAGAATAGATTCAGTATATGTATTAGCTCGTTCAAAGGAAGAAATAGAAGAAGCAACTAATGAAGCTATTAATATAATATCTTCTCGTCATAATAATAGGGGAAAAGATTTATATATTGGTGAAAAAATGATTAGACAAGTAGAAGAAATTAATAAGGTTATAGATATTTTTAGTTCATTTATAGGAGCAGTAGCTGGAATATCACTTTTAGTTGGTGGTATAGGTGTAATGAACATAATGCTTGTTTCTGTTACTGAAAGAACTAAGGAAATAGGAATAAGAAAGGCTATAGGAGCAACTACTAAAAGTATATTAGTACAATTTTTAACAGAGGCAACTATTATTTCGTTAATAGGTGGAATTATTGGATTAATTATAGGAATTACAGGAGCCTTTGCAGTTGGAAATGTAATGAGTGTAACTCCTAAACTTACATTTACACATATAGTTTTAGTTATAATATTTTCATCATCAGTTGGTATATTTTTTGGAATATATCCAGCTAAAAAAGCCGCTAAATTAAATCCTATAGATGCATTAAGAGAAGAATAAAAAGGAAGGTTATACCTTCCTCTTCTTAAGTTATTTACCATCATCCACAAGTAAAGATCCTAATTTAGGATTACCATTAAATAATCCTAGTATATAAATTGTGTAAAATCCACCATTAGAAAGTTTTATATTTTTTATAAACTTAGATAATCCCTCTGAACTTGCGAAAAATACTTTGAAATTATAAATTCCTGGTGAAAGGGGATAATATCCAGTTGTTTCTACATATTCTACACTATTAAAAAGAGAAATATCATTTGGTAATGATAAAGTTAATAGTGGAGCGTTTGGAGACAAGTTTATAAAACGAACAAAAGAGTTAGTTATACTTGTAGGTGTTGGTGCATCATTAAGAACAAAAAAATCTATTTTATTTGATAATGTTATTATAGATACTGTTGAAGCTGAGTTAGGCATTATATCAATATTTTTAGTAAATAAAGGAGAATCGTAAGTACCACTTGGGTAAATTTGAACTTCATAATTACCTGGTGCAGCATCAAAATAGCAACTTATATTACTAAAGGAAATATTTTTAGCTACTAATTCACCATTAGCATATATATCAACAGCAGCAGCTGATGGAACAGCATGTATGAATCTGATTTTAGATTTTAAATTAGGCAAATTATCTCTAAATAAAACCATTATATAACTACTCCTCCTTACAAATTTTAAGTGTCAGTTTAATAATTTTTTTGATTATTAGCATAGAAATTGGATATGGAACTTTATAAGCCTTTAAAGCAGCTAATATACCTGGTGATTCAGTAACTAATTTGTTAAACACATCATCTACTTCATTTTTACATTTATCACTTCTATCAGTAAATACATCTAGTTCCTCATAGCTAAAATCATAATCTCTAAGTAATTGCATATGGGTCAAAATAGGATCATCTATTATAATGTCTTTAGAATCATCTAAGTCAGTTCTAGGAATACATTTAGAAGGAGACCCATTAGATTCATTATATGAATATAATTCATCAGATGGATTTTCTGATGGATACAATAAGTCTATATCACCTATGTTAGCATTTGTATCATTTGTAGATGGATTATTTTTATCATAAGTATTTTTAGGAGCTTTTTTAGAACCAGAAGTTTCTTTATCAGAAGTAGAAGGTGATTTGTTTTCATTGCTAATGTTAATTGGGTTATTTACCTCTTCAAATGGCAATATAGGAAGAGCAGGCATTGATACAACTCCAGAATCAAGAATGTTACCAGTGCAAGGAGGAGTAAATCCTACAAAAAAATTATTAGTCATTTCATTAACTGAATTAGCATCTATATTTACAAGAGGAACCCATTGGGAATCATTAGCTGAAAAAGGTGAATGAAGAGTTAGCGGGACAAATTGCATATCATCATCACAATTGACAACCTTTTTATTTTTTGAACTCATTTTTTCCCTCCAATTTAGAATATTTTATTATAAATATATGTTTTACACACTTATATGTTACTTTATAAAATATGATATAGTATTAGTTTTTATTACAATGTTTTAGTATCACCATAATTATTACTCTTGAATAGGATATATGGGAGGTAAGGTAATGAATGGATTTAGGAATGATTATTTAAGAAATTTATTTATTGGAATAGATAAAAAAGTGCCTATCTTAGGTGGACATGAGATAGTTCCTATAAATTTTGATAATGCAGCTACCACCCCTGTATTTAAATCTGTTATGGATAAGATAATTGAAGTAAGTGAGGATTATGGTTCTATAGGAAGAGGCATGGGTCAAAAATCGGAACTAACTACTAAAATATATAGTGAGTGTAGGGAATATATTTTAAATTTCTTTAATGCACCAAGTGATAAATATACAGCTATATTTGTTAATAACACAACAGAAGGGATAAATAGATTATCTAATATGCTTATTAAAGACAAATCAGATATAGTTGTAACAACTAGAATGGAACATCATTCTAATGATTTACCTTGGAGAGATAAATGCAATTTAAAGTATGTTGAAGTAGATGAGTTAGGAAGATTAAAATTTGAAGATTTAGAAACAATACTAGAAGAAAATAGTCAAAATGTAAAATATGTTTCAATAACAGCCGCTTCAAATGTAACAGGGTATGTTAATGATATAAAAAAAATTGCAAAGATGGTTCATAAACATGGAGCAAAGTTAATTATTGATGGAGCTCAAATAGTAGCACATAAAAGAGTGGATATTTGTGGGGATAATAAAGAAGAGTCAGTGGATTTTTTAGTTTTTTCTGCACATAAAATGTATGCGCCTTTTGGAAGTGGAGCAATTATAGGGCTAAAGGAAGTGTTTATGGAAGTAGATTCAGATTTAAAAGGTGGTGGAACAGTAGAAGGTGTTTTAGATTATGAAGCGGTCTGGTTACAGCCACCTGAAAAAGATGAAGCTGGAAGCCCAAATTTTTTTGGTGCTGTAGCTTTAGTACAAGCTATGAAGAATTTAAAAGATGTTGGGTATGACGAAATTGATAAAAATGAAAAAGTATTATTAAAGAGAGCTTTAAACGGAATGAAGGAAATTTCTAAGGTATCTTTATATGGAGATGTGGAAAATATAGAAGATAAATTAGGAATAGTTGTTTTTAATATCGATGGATTATATAATGCGGAAGTGGCTAAAATATTGGCTCAATTTAGAGGGATTGCAGTAAGGCAGGGAGCTTTTTGTGCTCATCCGTATGTAAAAAGGTTATTGAAGCTTACTGATGAAGAGGCTTGCGAGCATTTAGTAAATATTAATTGTAAAATGCCTGGGATGGTTAGAGCTAGCTTTGGATTATATAATAGCATAGATGAAGTAGATATATTTTTAAATACTATTGAATGGATAAGTAAACTTTAAAAAATAAAAGTCCGATTTTAATCGGACTTCTATTTTTATCTATTAAATGTTTTAAACTTAGGTAAGTTATTTTCTATCTTTAAGTTTGGAACTCCTTGAACTAACGGTTCAAAGTATGAAATTGCTTCATCATTTATATGATTTCCCTCTTCATTTATCCATTCAGAAGGGAAGTACTTAACGTTGTTAGCTATCTTATCAGCTTCTACTAGGAAATGTGAAGCCTTATAAGGATAAGATGATTCTCTTTTTATAGCTACCATATAACCACTGTTTCCTTCATTAGCAAATTGTAGAGCTGAATATCCAGCATCGAATGCTTCTTGTAAATCTAAATCTGAAGCACAGTGTATAGCACATCTCTGAAGAACTCCAAGCTCTAGAGCTTTAACTCTATTAGTTATACCAGAGTTTATTATTAGATTTTTTAAGTACGCTGCAACTCCACCAAGTTGAGCATGTCCAAATTTATCGTGAGCTTGTGATTTTATTTCAGTAACAAATTGTCCTTCAGCATTTCTTATTCCTTCTGAGACAACTATAAACACCTTATTTTGTTCCTTAAACTTAGCATTTACATCAGATAAGAACTTATCTATATCAAAGGCTGATTCAGGTAAATAAATAAAATCAGCAACTGGTTTACCATCTATTTTAGCCAAGCAAGCAGAAGCAGCAAGCCAACCAGTATCTCTACCCATTGTTTCAAGTATAAATATTCCGTTGTTTATGTAAACAGAAGCATCTAAATATGTTTCTAAAGTTGTAGTAGCTATAAATTTAGCAGCGCTACCAAATCCAGGGGTATGATCTGTAAACATTAAGTCGTTATCTATTGTTTTAGGTATTCCTATAAACTTTATATCAAGCCCTGTTTCTTTAGCATATTTACCAAGCTTTGCAGTAGTATCCATTGAGTCATTTCCACCTACATAGAAAAATGCCTTAATGTCGTTAGCTTTTAATATTTCTAGAAGTTTATCGTATTCTTCAGTAGATTCTTCTAATTTCTTCATCTTATATCTGCAAGAACCTAATCCTGAAGATGGAGTGTATCTGAAAGTTTGAATTTCTTCATCTGAAAATGATGAAAGTTCTACTACATTACCATTTAATATACCTTCAATACCATTTAATCCACCATATACTTTTTCGAATATTTTTAAGTCTTTATTTGCTTGAAGTAATCCTACAACACTAGAGTTAATTACAGATGTTGGACCACCCGATTGAGCAATTATACAATTCGCCATTAAGTTACTCTCCTTTATAATAAAATACAAAATGTGATATACTTTTTAATTTTATATGTACTCTAATTAATAATATACAACATATTTTAAATTAAATAAAGTGTTTATTTTAAATATTGTAATCATAAATACTATATTTAGTAATATTATATAGAGTATATGTTATTAATGGAGAGGGGAAGATATGGATGGGACTTAAGGAAGTTATTTTTATTGGTATAGCAATGGCAATGGATGCTTTTGGGTTAAGCATTAGCCTAGGAATAAATCCAATACTTAAAAGGGAAAATAAGATAAAGTTTATATTATCTTTTGCTATTTTTCAGTTTTTGTTTATTTTTATAGGAGGAGTGGCTGGGATATTTTTTGATACATATATAGCTAGTATTCCTAATGTAATAGGGGGAATAATAATAGGATGCATAGGTTCACTAATGATAATTGAAGGATTTAAAAAGGAAGATAAGGATGATTCTCTTTTAATAAGGAATTGTATGTATATAGTTTTAGGTGTTTCAGTAAGCATAGATGCTTTAGTTGTTGGATTTACAGCATTTCATCATATAGGTGGATTTGCAATTTTATTTGTTGATTCACTTTTAGTTGGATTAATAACTTTACTTATATGCACAATAGGTTTCTTTTTATGTAGATATATGAGAAAAATAGATTTTATATGTAAGTATTCTGATTTTTTAGGCGGAATAATATTAGTTATATTTGCATTAAAAATGATATTTTTTTAGAATTACAAATATTTAATTAAGTGTGCTATAATGTAATTAATAATTAACAATAGGAGAAGAACTATGAAGTGGGAGAGTTTTCTAAAGAATAAAAAGATAAAAATTACTAGAGGACGAATATCACTATTAAATATTATTGAATCATCAAATAAAGGTTTAAGTGCAGAAGAGCTTTATTATGAATGTAAGAATAGTGGAGAAAACTTAAATTTAAGTACTATATATAGAAGTCTTGAGTTATTTGAAGAAAATAAGATTATAAAAAAAATAAGTGTTGGAGATGGACCATCTCTTTATACAATGAAGTCTAATGAACATAATCATACTCTTCAATGTGATGTTTGCAATAAAGAAGTAGTAGTACCGTGTCCAATGGAGCAAATAGAAGAAATTATAAAGCTTCAAGTAGGATTTAGTTTAATAGAACATAAATTAGAGTTAAAAGGTGTATGTGATAAATGCAAAAAATAACCTTTAAGATTGTTATTAATCTTAAAGGTTATTTTTTATTTTTTAAATTTATTAATTATTATAACTAATATTAAAGTAAACACTGAAGTAAGTGCAATAGTACCTCCAGGAGCACTATTTATATAATAAGAAAGAATTAAGCCAAGCATTATATCTATGAACCCAAATAAAATTGAATAAATTAATGTTGATTTAAAGCTCTTTTTAAGTTGCATTGCAGTAGCAACAGGAACAACCATTATTGATGAAATTACTAAAATACCCATAACTTGAATAGACATTGAAATAGTTGTACCTACTAGCAATGTAAATATGTAATTTATTAATTTAACCTTGATTCCAGAAGTTTTAGCTCCTTCCTCATCAAAGGTAATATAAACTAATTTATTATATAAAAACATTAAAATTATTAAAGAAATAATTCCTATAATAGTTATAAAGAAAATATCAGATTTAGTTACAGTAAGAATACTACCAAAAAGATAGGAATTTACTTTTGCAGATGCCTTGCCACTGCTAATTAATATAATTGCAATACCTAAACTAAAGGTTAAAACAAGGGACATAACTAATTCTGCATATTTTTTATAATAATCTCTTAAAAACTCTATTATTAATGCACATAATGATGTAAATAAAAATGCAGTAATTAATGGATTAACACCTATAACTAATCCTATTGCAACTCCAGCAAAGGATGAGTGAGATAGAGTGTCTCCAATCATAGAGTAACGTCTAAGAACTAAAAACAGCCCTATAAAAGGACATAGTATTGATATAACTAAGCTAGCCATAAAGGCATTTTGCATAAATTCTAATTGAAACATTAAGACCTACCTTTCCCATTAACAAAGATCATATTTACTTATATAGCATTATTAAGAGTAATATTTTGCTTTCTTATTTTTTTATATTCAGAAACTGTAAACAATTCTGCATTTCCATTATGAACTTTAAGTATATGCGTTGAATTTTTTAAAGCAATATCAATATTATGTTCAATAGACATAATTGTTTTTGATTCTTTATTATTTAATGTAAAAAGAATATTGTATATTTCTCTTTGATTATTTTCATCTACGCCGGTAGAAGGTTCATCTAAAATTATAATATCAGGATTTCCCATTAAAGCTCTTGCTATAAGAACTCTTTGTTTTTGACCCCCTGACAAATTACCAAGAAGCTTGTTTTTAAAATCAATCATATTAACTTTTTTTAGAATATCATCTATATTTATAGATTTATTATTTAAAGTTTTCTTATGGCAATTCAAAACTTCAAAAACTGTAATTGGAAATTCTGAATTAAAAGAATCTAACCCTTGAGGAACATATCCTATGGAAGAACTATTAATATCAATAGAGCCAGCACTAGGATTAAGTAAGCCTAGGATTAATTTTATAAGTGTAGTTTTACAACTACCGTTTTCACCTATAACAGAAACATAAGCACCCTTGGGTATTTTTAAATTTAATGAATTTATTATATATGGTGGCTTATTTATATATGAAAAACATAAATTGTTTATCGTAATCAAATAAATCATCTCCTAAAATTTCTAGCTCTATTATATATGATAATGCAAATAATTTGCAACAACTAGTTTTTATATGATACTAGTGATGTTTTATCTAAAGTCCATTTTCCCTTTTCATTTTTATTTAAATTAGCTTTAACATTTGTTATTAAATGAGGTTTTTCATGAGTAAGTCCATAAGCTGTTATTACTGCTTTTTCTCCATCGTTAAATTCTAAATCAAATTCTTGTACTTCAAGAAGTCTTTCATCTTTTAAATTGCTACTAGTAAAGTAATATTTTATAGCATAATTTAAGTCTTTTAGTTTAGTATTAATTACAAGAAAATAAACTAAGGTAGATAAAGCAATTACTGAGGCTAAGAAAACAGCACATGAAGTGAAAAATTTTCTTCTCCTTAATTTAAGTCTTTCCTTTCTTGTCATCTTTAAAGCCTTTTTAGAAATTTTTTTTCTCATAAATACCCTCCTCAAAAAAAGATGTTAATAAGATAATATTACCATAATTTACCATTATGTAAATAGATATATTGATTTATTATATGGATAAAACATATAATAGAAGAGAAACACATAACACAAATAAAAAAAGATAAAATATTGGAGGAACAACAAATGGATTTTTCAAGTTTAGTTTTAATGGAAAAAGATAAGGAAACAGGTTATATAACAAGGGAATTAGGAAGTTTTGAAGTTTCAGATGGAGCACTATTTGTTAAAAAGCTTTTTGTTTTAGAAGATTTAGTTAATTTATACTTTGATACAAATAAAGATGTAGAAGAATGGGAATACTCAGCAATATATGATCTTTTCAATAATGATATATTCGAAGAAAATGGATTTGAAATTGAGGATGTATTAGATGAATATAATCCTACATTTTTAATAAAATTTAAATATGAAGATGATTATGCAGTAATAAAGGAAAGATTAGATAATTGTGTAGCTTTAATTGATGAAACTATGAAAAAAGTTTTTGAAGATATTAAAGGAAAAGAAGAAGAGTATAAGTAAGAGAGGAGGGCCTATTTAATAGGTAAATCATTATATGAGTGATAAAAAAGTTTTAAAATCAAGAAATGAAATTGAAGAGCAATACAAGTGGAAAGTTGACAAGATTTTTAAAACAGATGAAGAGTGGGAGGCAGCCTTTAAAAAATTAAAGGAAGATGCTCCAAAGTTAAAGACCTTTGAGGGGAATTTAAGTGATGTTAATTCTTTAAAGGAATATTTAAAGCTTTATGTAGATATAGCTAATACGGCCGAAACTATATATGTTTATGCTCACTTAAAGTGTGATGAAGATACATCTAATTCTAAATATCAAGGAATGATGAATAAGGTAGATTCATATATGGCTGAATTTGCTACATATACAGCATATTTTGTTCCAGAAGTTTTAGAACTACCAGAAGGATTTATAAAGGATACAATTTCTAAGGAACCAGAGCTTAAAGAATATGAATTCTTATTCGATGATATTTTAAAAGAAAAACCTCATATTTTAAGTAAGGTTGAAGAAGAGCTTTTAGCAGCTGCTTCAGATTGTCTTTCAGCACCAGAATCAATTCACAATATGATGACTAATGCAGATATGAAGTTTGGAGATATTATTGATGAAGATGGTCATAAGGTAGAGCTTACAGAAGGAAATTATTCTTCATTTATAAAAAGCAAGGATAGAAGAGTAAGAGAAGAAGCCTTTAAAACATTATATAAAGAATATAAGGGCTTTGAAAATACTTTAGCTACAACTTTATCAGGGTCAATTAAATGCTTTAACTTTAGTGCTAAGGTAAGAAATTATACTTCAGCTTTAGAAGCATCATTAAAGCCAAATGATATTCCACAAGAAGTATATAAAAATGCAATAAAAACAATAAATGATAATTTATCATCTCTTCATAGATATATATCTTTAAAGAAAAAGCTTTTAGGTTTAGATGAGATGCATATGTATGATTTATATGTTCCTGTTATAGAAGTTCCTAAAGATCATATAGAGTTTAATGATGCTGTAGATATGGCATTAGAGGGATTAAAGCCTTTAGGTGACGAGTATGCATCTATATTTACAAGTGGAGTAAAGGATGGATGGATTGATATTTATCAAAACAAGGGTAAAAGGGGCGGAGCATACTCCTGGGGTGGCTATAGCACAATGCCTTATGTTTTATTAAATTATAACTATGAATTAAATGATGTATCTACATTAGTTCATGAAATGGGGCATTCAATACATTCATATTATTCTAGAAAGGAGCAGCCTTATATTTATGCAGGATATACTTTATTCTGTGCTGAGGTAGCATCAACAACAAATGAAGCATTACTTATTCATTATTTAATAAATAAAGAAACAGATAAGCAAAAGAAGCTATACTTAATAAACCAAGAGCTTGAGCAAATAAGAACTACTGTATTTAGGCAATTAATGTTTGCAGAATTTGAATTATTTACTCATGAAACATTAGAAGCAGGTGATTCATTGACTTCAGATGAATACAATAAGGCATGGCATGATTTAAATGTTAAGTATTTTGGTAGCGATATGGTTGTTGATGAAGAAATAGATGTTGAATGGTCAAGAATACCACATTTTTATTCAGATTTCTATGTTTATCAATATGCCACTGGATATGCAGCAGCTTCAGCTTTTGCAAAGGCAATTTTAGATGGAGAAAAGGGTGCTGTTGAAAAATATGTAGGATTCTTAAAGAGTGGTGGAAGTGATTATCCAATAAATATTTTAAAGAAGGCGGGAGTAGATATGACAACTTCCATGCCTTTAGAAGCTACAATAGAAAGAT
Organism: Clostridium sp.; assembly: GCF_051654825.1. Classification (GTDB taxonomy): domain Bacteria; phylum Bacillota; class Clostridia; order Clostridiales; family Clostridiaceae; genus Clostridium. Next base: position 109,188 of record NZ_JBOFYU010000221.1, on the reverse strand, counting down.
TTAATGAATTATTAGATATGCTAGATAAGGAAATTTAAAGAGGGGTTTATGGAGAAGTTTGAGAATATATTCTTTAATATATTAAGTAAAAAAGCTGGATTCTTTATGAGAAATTATGAAAGTAATTTTAGTAGTAAAGAAAAATGGATTGGTATATTAGAGTTAGATGAGGTTATAGTAGGAGTTATAGTAACAAAGGACTCAGAAGAAGATATAAATAATCTAGAAGCACATGAATATTTACAAGGGGCTTTTAAAAAGCCCCATATTTTAAATTCAGTAATAATAGCTTCAGGTGATTATATAGAAATAGAAAAAAATTATAACAATAGAAGATTGGTATTTTCATTAAAAGAAAGAAAAATAATTTATTGTGACGAAGGAGCAAAGGCTTTAGTTCCTATTATTGATTATATGGTAAAGTCAGATACAAGTGAAAAGGTGAGTATTAAAGAATACAAGCTTACTTATTTCTTAATGACAGTTAATATATTAATATATATAATTTCAATGATAATATCACGAAATATATTTGATATAGATGCATACACTTTAATACATCTAGGGGCAAAGGTAAATGAATTAATTAATGAGGGACAGGTTTGGAGGTTAATTACTTCAGCATTTTTACATGGAGGATTAACTCATATATTATTTAATATGTTTGCATTAAAAATAGTTGGAACTCAGGTAGAAAAGATTTATGGAATAAAGAAATATGCTATTATATATTTCACATCAGCTTTAGGTGGGTCCTTGTTAAGCTATTTATTTGCACCAAACAGTATTTCAGTAGGAGCATCAGGTGCAATATTTGGACTATTAGGTGCTATGCTTGTATTTGCATTTAAGGAAAAAGAAAATATAGGAAAGCAATTTATGAACAATATATTGCAAGTTATAATATTAAATATAGTTATTGGACTTACTGTTTCTAATATAGATAATTATGGTCATTTGGGAGGCTTAATAGTAGGTGTAATAATGTCCTTTTTATTATTTAAAAAGAAAGTAATATGTAGTTAATAGAAAGTTTAAAAAATTATTAACTATTAAATATACAGTAATAGAAAAAGATTTGTTATACTAAAATGAAATTCTTATTTAACAAAATGCTTAGCGCTTTAATAATGTTAGGAGTGAGATTATGAAATTTAAAAAGTATAATAAAGAAAAACTTGTAACCTTAGCATTTATAATACTACTTGCTATTACTGGGATTTATGATTTTATATTTAACAATGGTGAAAAGTTATTTAGAGTAGCGTTAAATGCTGTTACAGTAGGTGGATGTTATCTATTTTATAGAAAAAGTTTTATAAAGAAATCTTCAATATCATATTATATAATATTAATCTTTGTATTTTTCTCAATGTATTTAGCAAGTATATTAAACTTTTATTCAATACCACATTATGATAAATATCTTCATTTAGCATCAGGAGCTATAATAGCAATATTAGGATATATACTATATATATACTTATTTGGAGCAGATGAAAATAAAAATATTAATCCTTGGGCACCAGCAATATTTGTTATTATATTTGCAGCAGCAGCAGCAGGTATATGGGAAATTTGGGAATTTACTACGGATTCATTATTTGGGTTATATGCTCAAAATGGTTTATCAGATACAATGTGGGATATTATATGTGGAAGCGGAGTAGGAGTTATCACTGCAATACCTATATATCTTCATTCAAAAGGAAAAAAGATAAAAATAATAGAAGCTATGTTAAATGAAATGAAAAGTAAATAAAGCTTAAAAAAGAAGATATGATCTTTAAATAGACATATCTTCTTTTTAATATATAAAATAATACGATTCATTTATAGGATTATTATATTTTATAGACATTTTTTGTAGGTATTCTTTACATTTAATAAACTTTTCATCAATTAGTAGTTTATTAAAGTGGTTAATTTCCTTAGTGTTTAAATTATTTTCTAACAATAAGTAAACTTTCTTTATAGTATTAATAAAATCAATGTCAGTAGAAGGAGTATAAATTAAATCATCTACTATTTTATAAAGCACATTAAAGGAAGTCAAATCATTTGAAGAAGGAAAATCAGAAAGAGACGATTTTTTTTCTTCAAAAAAGAGTTTGTATTTGTCAAATTCCTCATAAACAGAGTTAAGTTGAATACCATCTTCTAATTCTTCAATAGTATTTATAACCTTTATACAAGAAATGTTTTTATCCTTAACTTCAAGCATTATGTCTATGTCAAAATTTGAAGCAACAGATAAATAATCCAAAAATTCATTTATATTAATAGATATTGAATGAGAACCCTTTTTCTTTAATGGATTTTGTTGGCTATAATGAACCTTCATATTTCCATCTTTTTCACTCCAGGTTTTAGACACCTTTGTTAATATTTCTTCTAAAGTATAAGAATTATCGTTAAAGCAAGAATTATGTAAGTTATCAAATATAACAGGAGCACCTGTTTTTTCACTTATATAAAGAACATCATCTATTGAGAAGTTTTTTTCATCATTTTCTATAATAAGTCTTTGTTTTACAGATTCACTTAATTCAAAGTAATTTTCGATAAATCTATTTGTTGCAGATTCCTTATTACCGTAAACTCCTCCTATATGGATAATTATTTTATGAGTAGAATCTAAGCCTAATGCGTTTAAAAAGTCTGCATGATATTCTAAATCCATAATTGCCTTATCTACAATTTCTTCAGTAGGAGAGTTTAGTACTGTATATTGACCCGGATGCATAGAAACTCTAAGACCATTGTTTTTTATAAAGTCTCCAATTTGTATAAGTTCATCTTTAAAATGGTCCCACCAAGGAAATGTATTTATATAATGACTACCAAAGGGAATTATATCTGAACTAATTCTAAATAAATCTATTCCATTGTTATAATTATAAATTAAAATATTCATCAAATCTTCTAAGTTTAATTTTGTATAATTAATCATTAAATCATCTGAATAAGCTTTAATTAAAAATTTACGAGTTGTTTTATATGGAACTAAAAGAGGGGTACAAGCGTATCCTATTTTCATTTAGTTACCTCCAATATTAATATAATAAAATTACATACCTCATTATCATTCCCTAAAATATAATAATTATTCAATAAATATAAAAAAGGTTAAAAATTCTAAATTTTCAATATTAACAAGGAAAAAAAGGTTTACTATTAATAAAATATCAAGAAAAAACATAAAATTATATTAAATAAATAAAATGAGCATATATTTTAAAAAAATATAGTAAAATAGTTCGTGATAATGTATTATATAAGTAATTAGAAAAATGTTACAAGGGAGATGGAAATATGAAAGGTAGAGAATATGTAGAAAAAGTATTAAATCAAGTTAAGTTAAGAAATGCAGGAGAAAGTGAATTTTTAGATGCTATTACAGAAGTTTTAAATTCTTTAGTGCCTGTATTTGACAAATATCCTCAATACATAAAAGCTGGGATATTAGAAAGAATTGTTGAACCAGAAAGACAAATCTTCTTTAGAGTTCCATGGGTAGATGATAATGGGGATGTTCAAGTGAACAGAGGATTTAGAATTCAATTTAACAGTGCTATAGGTCCTTATAAAGGGGGATTAAGATTCCATCCATCAGTAAATCAAAGTATAGTAAAATTCTTAGGTTTTGAGCAAATATTTAAGAACTCATTAACAGGACTTCCGATAGGTGGAGGAAAAGGTGGATCTGATTTTGATCCTAAAGGAAAATCAGATGCAGAAGTAATGAGATTTTGTCAAAGCTTTATGGCAGAATTATGTAGACATATTGGACCAGACACAGATGTTCCAGCTGGAGATATAGGTGTTGGTGGAAGAGAAATAGGATATATGTATGGTTATTACAAAAAGCTTAGAGGAGCTAATGACCAAGGGGTATTAACAGGTAAGGGATTAACATATGGAGGAAGCTTAACAAGAACAGAAGCTACTGGATATGGATTAGTTTATTTCACTGAAGAAATGTTAAAAGACAATGGTTCAGGATTTGAAGGAAAAACAGTTGTAATTTCAGGATCAGGAAATGTTGCGATTTATGCAACTCAAAAAGCTACTGAATTAGGAGCTAAGGTTGTAGCATTAAGTGATTCAAATGGATATATATATGATGAAAATGGAATTAATTTAGATGTAGTTAGAGATATAAAAGAAGTAAGAAGAGGAAGAATAAAAGAATATTTAGATCATGTTCCAACTGCAAAATATGAAGAAGGATGCAGAAATATATGGAATATTAAATGTGATATAGCATTACCATGTGCAACACAAGGTGAAATAAATGCAGAATCAGCTAAGATTTTAGTAGAAAATGGAGCTAAAGTAGTTTCAGAAGGAGCTAACATGCCTACTACTTTAGAAGCAATTGAAGTCTTACAAAATGCAGGCGTTTTATTTGGTCCAGCAAAGGCTGCTAATGCAGGGGGAGTTGCTTGTTCAGCTCTTGAAATGTCACAAAATAGCATGAGATTATCATGGAGTTTTGAAGAAGTTGATGAAAAACTTCAAAATATAATGGTAAATATATATCATAATTCTAAAAAAGCATCAGAAGAATTTGGTGATGCAGGAAACATTCTTTTAGGAGCAAATATTGCAGGATTTATTAAAGTTGCAGAAGCAATGATGGCTCAAGGAATAGTGTAAACCTCAAAAATAGTAACCCCTATTTTGAGTTTATAAATAGTACTAGTCTTTATAATAAATAGAGACTAGTACTTTTTTTGTTTAAATGTAAATTTTATATTAATAAAAAAATAGAGATATAATTTTAACAAAAGTATTATAAATAAAGGGAAATAAGGATAATATAAAAAGGTAAGAGCTTTTGTGTAAACGAACAATTTATAATCTTAATCAAATATTAAGATTTTAAAGCTTGATTTTTACTTATCTGTGGAATATATTAATAAGAGCGCAAAAGAGAAATTTTAATGATTATAAATAGTCCTTTAAAAATATAGGAGTGGATGCAATGGGTGAAATTATTTATTTAGCAACTGGTGTATTTCAAGTTTTCGTTTTTGTAGTAACCATTTATTACTTTGTATTAGGTGTAATGGGGTTAATGCGAAAAAAGGAAAAAAAGAATTATACGCCAACTAAAAAATTTGCTATGATAGTAGCTGCACATAATGAAGAAGTTGTAATAGGTAGGCTGATTGAAAGTATGAAAAATCAGGATTATCCAAAAGAACTTTTTGATATTTTTATAATTGCTGATAATTGTACAGATAATACAGCAAAGGTAGCTAGAGAACATGGTGTAAATGTATATGAAAGATTTAACAAAGATCAAAGAGGTAAAGGATATGCATTAGAGTGGATGTTTGCAAAAATATTTAAAATGCAAACAAAGTATGATGCAATAGCTGTATTTGATGCAGATAATTTAGTTTCAAAAAACTGGTGTAAAGAAATAAATTCTAAAATGCTAGAAGGATATAAAGTGGTACAAGGATACATAGATAGTAAAAATCCAAATGATTCTTGGATTGCAACATCATATTCAATTGCATTTTGGTCACAAAATAGGTTATATCAATTAGCAAGAGCTAACGTTGGACTATCTAACCAAATTGGAGGGACAGGGTTTGCTATAGATACTCAAGTTTTACGTGATTTTGGGTGGGGAGCTACATGCTTAACTGAAGATTTAGAGTTTTCATGTAAGCTAATAATGAATGGTGAAAAAGTAGGTTGGGCACATGATGCTATAATTTATGATGAAAAACCATTAACATTAAAACAATCTTGGGTTCAAAGAAGAAGATGGATGCAAGGGTTTTCTGATGTTGCATCAAGATACTTCTTTAAATTACTTAAAAAAGGTCTTAAAGAAAGAAAATGGTTTATATTAGATTGTGCACTTTATGTAATTCAACCATTTGTAACATTAATGATGGGTATATCTTTAGTATTAACGACAATACAAAGTATAACGCCTATGAACATATTCTTAATAAGTTATGTTTCTGGAGACTTCTTATTTAAATTATTAGGAGTTATGCAATTTATTATTACTCCAATAATAATGAAATTAGATAAAAAAATATCTTCAGGATTCTTAGGAATGATTTTATTCTATTCATTAAGTGTGTTTATATTACCAGTATTAATAGGTAACACATCAGACGTAACAATGATTCTTTTCATTAATGTTATATATAACGTAGCATTTTTATTAGCTACGGCATTATTCTTAGGAAAGAAAAACTTAGTTTTATTCTTTAGATTCTTATTATATGCAGTTTATACATTAACATGGATACCAATAACTATCCAAGGTATAATAAAGAAAAACAACAAAGAATGGAATCCAACTAAACATGTAAGAAGCATAGAAATATGTGATGTATAGAAAAAACCAACGCTTGGCGTTGGTTTTTTATTTCTTTTTAAAATATATAAAACAAAATGCGAACATCTGTTTGACAAAAGCTTTTTAAAGATTTATATTTTTAAAGAGAGATTAAATATGATAAAATTATAAAGATTGCATAGAAGGAAGAGACTTGGACAAATTATAAGAAAGGTTATTTAGATTATCCTAGATTGCCAAGTACTTGTTTTTTTAATTGTTAATTATATTTTGGAGGTTTTTATGAACAAGGATTTAATAAAAGGATATGATGTAACTGATTTAACTTCCTTAGAAAAGTTAGAACCTGTAAGAGTTAGACCAGGGATGTATATTGGGTCTACAGGAACTAAGGGTTTACATCATTGTATTTGGGAGATATTAGATAACTCTATTGATGAAATTTCTAATGGATATGGCGACAAGGCAACCATTATATTAAATAAAGATAAAAGTGTAACTGTTATAGATAATGGAAGAGGAATACCAACAGGAATTCACCCTATAAAGAAAAAGTCAGGGGTAGAAATGGTATTTACTGAATTACATACAGGTGGGAAATTTGATAATAAAAACTATAAAACTTCTGGAGGACTACATGGAGTTGGGGCTGCAGTAGTAAATGCTCTTTCAAAGTGGTTAGAAGTAGAAGTTCATCAAAATGGAAATATATACAAACAAAGATTTGAATATGCTTATGATAAAGAATTAAAAAAAGATATGCCTGGAACGGCTATATGTAAATTAGAGATAGTAGGAAAAACTAAGGAAAAGGGAACGAGAGTTACCTTTATGCCAGATAAAGATATATTTTCTACAGTAGATTTTAAGTTTGACATTATAGATGAAAGACTTCAAGAGTTAGCATTCCAAAATAAAGGAATATACTTGGAGCTTATAGATAGAAGAAGAGATGAAGAAGTTAAAAAAGAATATTATTCAGAAAGAGGATTACTTGATTTTATAGATTATTTAAATGAAAGTAAAACTGTACTTCATCCAACACCTATATTTTTTGAAGGTGAAAGAAGTCTAGATAGTATTCAAATGTATGGTGAAGTATGTATACAATTTACAGATTCAACAACAGAAAATATAGCAAGCTATGTAAATAATATTCCAACAACAGAAGCTGGAACTCATGAAACAGGTTTTAAAACTGGTATGACAAGAGCTTTTAAAGAAGGAGCTAAAAAGCTTGGTATATTAAAAGAAAAAGACAAGGACTTTGAAGGTGATGACCTAAGGGAAGGGATGACAGCTATAGTTAGAATTAAAATAACTAATCCTGTCTTTGAGGGACAAACTAAAACTAAGCTTGGTAGTACAGAAGCGTACACAATGATGAATGATTTATCTTATACTAAATTTGGAGAGTGGATAGAAGATAATAAAGAAGTTGCAACTATGATAATAAATAATGCACTTCAAGCAGCTCAAAGAAGAGAAAAAATTAAAAAGATAAATGAAGCTGAGAAAAAGAAAATAGGAAAAGGAACAGCACCTTTAGCTGGTAAGGTTGCTGTATGTACATTAAAGGATAATACAGTAAATGAATTCTTTGTAGTTGAGGGAGATTCAGCTGGTGGATCTGCAAAGCAAGCTAGAGATAGAAGATTCCAAACAATAATGCCTTCTAAAGGTAAAATAATGAATACAGAAAAGCAAAAGCTTGAAAATGTATTAGCTTCAGAAGAATTAAAGATATTTAATACAGCTATAGGAACTGGAACATTAGATAATTATAAAGAAGAAGATTTAAAATACGATAAAATAATAATAATGAGTGATGCCGATGTAGATGGATATCATATAAGAACATTATGGATGACGTATATATATAGATATATGAGACCGCTAATTGCAAATGGACATTTATATTTAGCTCAGCCACCATTATATAAAGTATATAGAAATGGTAAAGGTGGAGAAGTAGCAAAGTATGCTTACACTGATGACGAATTAGAAAGTGTAAAAAAGGAAATCGGTAAAGGTGCTTTAATACAAAGATATAAAGGTTTAGGAGAAATGAACCCTGAGCAATTATGGAATACTACTTTAAATCCAGAAACAAGAACTTTACTTCAAGTAACTATAGATGATGCAGCAAAGGCTGAAAAGATGGTTTCGCTTTTAATGGGAGATATAGTAGAACCTAGAAAAAATTATATGTACAAATACGGTGAATTTTAATTAGAATGGAGAATGATTATGGCTAAAAAAGTTAATGAGATACCTAGGGATAATAATATTATTAGAATCCCATTAGAAGAGGCTATGCCAGATAACTACTTGCCTTACGCTATAGAAGTTGCTAAAGATAGAGCACTTCCAGATGTAAGGGATGGTCTAAAGCCTGTTCATAGAAGAATATTATACGGAGCCTACCTTTTAAAGGCTTATCCAGATAAACCTTATTATAAATCAGCAAGAATTGTTGGTGATATAATGGGTAAATTCCATCCACATGGTGATAGTTCTATATATGATGCTATGGTAATTATGGCTCAAGACTTTTCAACAAGAGCACCACTTATAGATGGACATGGTAACTGGGGATCTATGGATGGAGATGGAGCGGCGGCAATGAGATATACAGAAGCTAGACTAGCTCCAATAGCAATGGAAATGTTAAGGGATATAGACAAGGAAACTGTAGATATGGTTCCTAACTATTCAGATAGTGAAATGGAACCTAGAGTTCTTCCTAGTAGATATCCAAATCTTTTAGTAAATGGAACATTTGGAATAGCTGTTGGTTTAGCAACTAATATTCCACCACATAATTTAGGAGAAGTTACAGATGGTGTTTTAGCATACATAGACAATCCTGAAATTACAACTAAGGGATTAATGAAATATATAAAAGGTCCGGATCTTCCTACAGGAGGGATTTTAATAGGTGAAAATTCATTATTATCTGCTTATGAGACTGGAGAAGGTAAGGTTACTTTAAGAGCAAAGACTGCTATAGAAAAACTTGAAAATGGTAGATTAGGAATAGTTATAACTGAGTTCCCATATAGAAGAAATAAAGCTAAATTGCTTCAAACTATTTCTGAAATGACAGGAGATAAAAAACATTCAAAGGCTTTAGAAACTATTACAGATATTAGAGATGAATCTGATAGAAATGGTGTTAGAGCTGTAATTGAATTTAGAAAATCAGTTGATGAGGATTCAGTGGATAAAGTTCTTAAATATTTATTTAAGAAGACAGATTTACAATGTAACGTAAGCTTTAACATGGTTGCATTAGCAAATGGAAAGCCAGAGACTATGGGCCTTAAAACAATTATAGGACATTATGTTAACCATCAAAAAGAAATAGTTACTAGAAGAACTATAAAAGAATTAGCTACAGCAGAAAGAAGATTCCACATAGTAGAAGGATTTATAAAGGCAATAGATGTTTTAGATGAAGTTATAAAAACAATTAGAGGATCTAAATCTAAAAAAGATGCTGGAATGAATCTTATGGAGAGATTTGGGTTTACAGAAATTCAATCTGATGCAATATTAGAATTAATGCTTTATAGATTAACTGGTCTTGAAATAAAAGTATTCCAAAAAGAATATGATGAACTTCAAAAATTAATTAAAAAACTTAAAAAGATATTAAATGATGAAGCAGAATTATTAAGAGTTGTTAGAACTGAATTAAAAGAAGTAACTGAAAAATATGAAACACCAAGAAAAACTCAAATAATTCATGATGATAGTGAAGCTAAAATAGATATAGAAGAGCTTATAATAGTAGAGGATGTAATGATTACCTTATCTAAGGATGGATTTATAAAGAGAATACCTCTTAAAAGCTTTAATAGATCTAATGCAAAGGCTGAAGACATTGATTATAGAGAAGGGGATGAGCTTAAGTTCCTAATTAAATCGAATACTATAGAAAACCTATGGTTATTTACTAATAGGGGTAATATGTATCAAATTAAGGCTGTTAATATACCAGAAGGAAAATGGAAAGAAAAAGGTGAAAAAATTGATAGCTTAATAAAAACATTAAACTTAGATGATGAAAAAATAGTTGATGCTATATCAGTAGGAACATTAGTTGCAAATAAGCATATTCAATTTATAACATCAAAAGGTGGAATAAAGAAAAGCTCCTTAGATAAATTCCAAACTTCATATACAAAGCTTCAAGCTTTAAAAATGAAAGATGGAGAAGAAGTTATAGATGTAACTGTGTTAAATGATGGTGAAAACTCAGAATTCTTAAGTGTAAAAACTAAAAAAGGTATAAGATTTACTTTAGAATTGCCTGAAGTTGAAGATCAACCTAGAAATATACTTCCACTACAGTTATTTAATTTATCTTTAAGTGATGGAATAGATAGTATAGAATATACAAATTCGATGGTGTTTGCAGAGTTTACAATAGGAGTAACTAGCAAAAATACATTAAAAGCATTTGGAAGATCAAGAAAGAATGATAAGCTGAAAGTAAATACAGATGTTAAAAGTGATGTATTGATGTTTACTAATTTGGGTAGAATATTCAAGATCCCAGCATTTTTATTACAAAATGTTGGTAAGGGGGAAATACCTTTAAACAGTTTAGTAGATGATATCTTGAAAGGTGAAAAAGTAATATTTATGCATTCATTAAAAAGCTTTGATGATAAGGTTGTATATTTCTTTAGTAAAAAAGGAATGGTTAAGAAAACTTTATTAAAAGAATTTGATGGAAGTTATTTATCACAACCTGCATATAAATTTAAATATGATAAAGATGAGATAATTTCTATTGATATTTGTGAAAATAAAGAATCAGAATTACTTATAGTTACTAAAAAAGCTATGGCTATAAAATTCTCATCAGAAAATGTTAGTACTATGGGTAAGGTAGCTTCAGGAGTTACAGGTATAAGCTTAAAGGAAGATGATGAAGTATTATTTGGAAAGATAGTAAATCAAAATAGTGATGAAGGATCAAATGAATTATCTGTAACATCACTTGTAAATATAAACTTAACATCAAAAAATAAAAATAGTAAAGAAATAGATATTGAAGAAATAAAACTTCAAAATAGAGCAGGAAGAGGAAGCAGTATAATGATGCTTGCTTTAGATGATGAAGTTAAAGATGTTATATTAAATTAATATATAATTTTTAGGAGGTAAAAGGGTATGAGTAAGATAGCGGTTTTATTAGCAGAAGGCTTTGAAACTATAGAAGCATTAACAGTAGTAGATGTTTTAAGAAGAGCAGATGTTGTATGTGATACATTTTCATTAGATGGAAAGGAAGTAACTACTTCTCATAAAATAAAGGTTATTGCAGATAAAAGTATAGAAGATAAAGAAATTAATGATTATGATTTTTTATTTCTTCCAGGAGGAATGCCAGGGTCTGTAAACCTAAAGAACGATAGTAGAGTTATAGAATTAGTAAAAGATTTTTATAATAAAGGGAAATATGTTTGTGCAATTTGTGCAGGCCCTATATCATTAGGAGCAGCAGGAATTGCAAGAGGAAAAAATCTGACTTGCTATCCTGGTTTTGAAAAGGAACTTGAGGGTTGTAACTATAAGGAAGAGCTTGTAGTTGTTGATGGAAATATTATTACAGGAAGAGGTCCAGCGGCTGCTATACCTTTTGCTTTTGAAATATTAAATAAAATTAACCCTGAAAAGGCTATTGAAATAAAAAAAGGAATGCTTTTTGAATAGTATTTTCTTTACTTTAAGGGGGATATGATGAAAGAAAAGTGGATATTGACTAATAAATTAGAGAGCTATAAAAGGCTCTCTAATGCTATGAATGAAAATCCTCTAGTAGTAAGACTTTTGGCTAATAGAGGAATAGATACAGTAGAAAAGGCTAATAAGTTTTTAAATGGTTCTATTAAAGATTTATATAATGGATTTTTAATGGAGGATATGAAAAAAGGCATAGATATTATAAAAGATAGTATTGTAAAAGGTGAAAAAATTATTATATATGGTGATTATGACTGTGATGGTGTTATAAGTACTGTAATTCTTTATAATGCATTGAAGGCATGTGGAGCAAATTTTGATTACTATATACCTAATAGAGAAGATGAAGGTTATGGTATGCATAGTGGAAGAGTAAGGAAGCTAAAGGAAGAAGGTTGTGAAGTAATATTAACTTGTGATAATGGGATTGCTGCATTTGAACAAGTAGATTTAGCTAAAGAACTGGGAATGAAGGTTATTATAACAGACCATCATGATATTCCTATAAAAGAAAATGAAGAGGGCAACTTTATTCAAACTATGCCTAATGCTGATGCTGTAATAAATCATAAAAGACCAGATTGTCCATATACGTTTAAAAGTTTATGTGGTGCAGGAATTGCATTAAAATTTTCACAATGTTTATTTAAAGAAATGAATATTGAAGAAAGTAAGTATGAAGAACTAATAGAATATGCAGCTATAGCAACAGTTTGTGATGTAGTAGATTTAGTTGATGAAAATAGAATTATAGTAAAAAAAGGATTAGAATTATTAAATAATACAAGCAACATTGGATTAAAGGAATTATATAAGCTAACAGGTTTAGAAGATAAGATTATAGGAGAATATCATTTAGGGTTTGTTATTGGGCCTTGTATAAATGCTACAGGACGTTTAGAAACAGCGAAACTTTCAGTAGAGTTATTAATTACCGAAAGCTTAGAAAGAGCTAAGGAACTAGCAAAGCAGTTATATGAATTAAATTCAATTAGACAAGAATTAACTCAGGAAAGTGCTGAAAGAGTTATTGAAAGAGTTACATTAGAAAAAAGTAATGATGAAAAAGTAATAGTTATATATGATAATACTATTCATGAAAGTATAGCTGGAATAGTGGCAGGAAGAGTTAAGGAAAGATTTAATTTGCCTTGTATAGTTTTAACTAAGGGAAAAGAAATGCCTAAGGGATCTGCAAGATCTATTGAATGTTATAATATGTTTGAAGAATTATCTAAATGTAAGGAGTTATTAGGTAAGTTTGGTGGTCATCCTATGGCAGCTGGATTATCTTTAGAGGAAGAAAATATAGATAAACTTAGAAGTAAGATAAATTCTTTATGTAAATTAACAGAAGAAGATGTAATGCCTATAATTAGAATTGATTCTCCACTGCAGCTTCAATATTTAAATGAAGAGCTAGTAGAGGTTGTTGAAAGCTTAAGGCCTTTTGGTAAAGGAAACCCAAGTCCTTTATTTGCGGTTAAAGATGTTTTAGTCCAAAGAGTTTGGTTAATTGGAAAGGATAAGAATATTCTAAAGATTAGATGTAAAATAGGAGATAAAAATATAAGTGTTGATGGTATAAGTTTTGATAAATTTTTAGACTTTAAAGAATCATTTATAGATAAGTATGGGGAAGAAGCATTTAATGAAATGTGCAATTCAACATATGCCAACTTTAAAATGGATTTAATTTATTATCCAAATATAAATGAATTTAAGGGAAATAAAAATATTCAATTAATGATAAAGAATTTAAGAATAAATTAGTAGTGATAATTAATATAAATATAAAGGGTATCTCAAATGAGACACCCTAACTTTCTTTAATATTGCTTTAACCTTTACGCAATATTTAGATTTAACAGTTGAAAAAGATAATTATTTCATACCACTTTCATATTGTTCTACCATTCTTTTAACCATTTCACCACCAACGCTTCCGCATTGTTTTGAAGAAAGGTCTCCGTTGTAGTCAGTGAATGGAACACCCATTTCACTAGCAACTTCGTTTTTGAATTTTGATAATCCATTTTTAGCTTCAGGTACTAATGTTTTAGCCATCTTAGTCACCTCCTTTTCTTTTGATGATAATAGCTTGTGTATTTTTTAGGTTATTATTATATGAAAGTTAAGGTGATAATGGAAAAGCTAGGGAGGGAAAGAGATTTAACTTTAAATTATAGTGGTATATAATAAAAATGAATTTTAATAAATTTTAATAATATAATTAAGAAAATAATATGAAGTATTAATTGTTATAATTGCAGTATAGTATTATTGATAGGAGTGTTAAAATGAGCAAATATAAAATTATAATGACTGGTGGAGGAACGGCAGGGCATGTTACACCAAATTTAGCATTGGCACCTAAACTAAAGGAAAAAGGGTTTGAAATAAAGTATATAGGAAGCAAGGATGGAATAGAAAAAGAAATAATATCAGATGCTAAAATACCTTATTTTGCAATATCTTCAGGAAAGCTAAGAAGATATTTTGATGTTAAAAATTTCACAGATCCTTTTAAGGTTATGAAGGGTGTAATCGAAGCTAATAAGATATTAAAGAAAGAAAAGCCAGATGTTATTTTTTCAAAAGGTGGATTTGTTGCTGTTCCAGTAGTAATTGCAGCATCAATGAAAAAAATACCAGTTGTATCACATGAATCAGATTTAACACCAGGACTTGCAAATAAATTATCAGCTCCATTTTGTGATAAGCTTTGTGTAACTTTTAGAGAAAGTTTAAAATATGTAAAAGATGGAAAAGGTGTATTAACTGGAACCCCTATTAGAAGTGAAATTTTAAATGGAGATAAAGAAAAGGGAAAGAGAATTTGCGGCTTTAATTGTGAAAAGCCAATTTTATTAGTAATTGGTGGAAGCTTAGGTGCAAAAAGTATTAATGACGAAGTAAGAAAAAATATTAAGAATTTAACTGATGAATTTAACATTATTCATGTTTGTGGTAAAGGGAATATGGATTCTAACTTAAATAACTATAAAGGATATAAGCAATTTGAATATGTAAAAGAAGACTTACCACATTTATTAAAATCAGCAGATTATATTATTTCTAGAGCTGGAGCTAATGTTATCTTTGAGTTGTTAGCATTAAAGAAGCCAACATTATTAATACCTCTTTCAAAGAAAACTAGTAGAGGTGATCAAGTTTTAAATGCGAATTCATTTGAAAAGGAAGGATACTCTATAGTTTTAGATGAAGACAAAATGCTTGAAGATGGAAGACTATTTATGAAAAAAGTTAAAGAACTTAGGGAAACCAAAAATAATTTAATAAAAAACATGGAAAATAGCAATACTAAAAATGGAGTAGATGCGATTTTAGAAGTAATTCTTAATAGTATAGAGGTAAATAGGTAAAATAAACGTATTTATTAATGTTTACGGTAAATTTACCTAATATGAGAAGTTTAAAACTTGCAAAAATGAAATACTGGTATATAATTAAAAAGGAAAGAAAAAATGGGTAAAAAATATCCAAAAAAAGCTAGAGATTTCTAGAGAGGGTAGGTGCAATAATTATGAAGAAAATTTCAATTATTTATTGGAGTAACGGTGGTAATGTAGAAGTACTTGCAAATACTATTGCTGAAAGTGCAGCTAATAAGGGCGCAGAAGTAAATGTAAAGCATGTTATGGATGCAACACTAGAAGACGTTACAGAAGCAGATGCAGTAGCATTTGGTAGCCCATCTATGGATAACAATAGAATAGAGCAATATGAAATGGAACCATTTATTAACCAATTTAAATTAATTCAAAATAATCAAAAGAAACTAGTGTTATTTGGATCTTATGGTTGGGATGATGGAAAGTTTATGGTTGATTGGGTTCATAGAATGAAAGACTACGGATTTAACGTAGTAGGTGAATTAGCTGTTAAAGAATCTCCAAGTGAAGCAGAATTATTAGGGGCTGCTAAATTAGGCGAGGAATTAACTAAATAGATTTTAGGGGATAAAATACGGGAAGGTCTTACTTTAGGGGGTAATGACTTAGATATAAGTGCATTGATTGAATCTTTTTCTTACAAAAAACTTAGTTTTTTGTAAATGGTATTTAATATTTTGGGGAATACCAAAATAGGTAATTCTACAAGTTAGTAAATTTTTAAATTAAGGAAGAGAGGTCAAAATAATGAGAAAAATGAAAACTATGGATGGTAACACGGCTGCGGCTCATATTTCATATGCGTTTACAGACGTTGCTGCTATCTTCCCAATTACACCATCATCACCAATGGCGGAGCATGTTGATGAGTGGGTTGCTCAAGGAAGAAAGAATATCTTTGGTCAACCAGTTAAGGTAATGGAGATGCAATCAGAAGCAGGAGCTGCTGGTGCGGTGCATGGTTCATTACAAGCGGGAGCTTTAACAACAACTTATACAGCGTCACAAGGTTTATTATTAATGATACCTAACATGTATAAGATAGCTGGAGAGCTACTACCAACAGTATTCCACGTTTCAGCAAGAGCTTTAGCAACATCATCATTAAGTATATTTGGTGATCACCAAGATGTTATGGCTGCAAGACAAACAGGTTTTGCTATGTTAGCTGAAGGTTCAGTACAAGAAGTTATGGACTTAGCAGCAGTTTCACATTTAACTGCTATAAAGACTAGAGTTCCATTTATGAACTTCTTTGATGGATTTAGAACATCACACGAAATTCAAAAGATAGAAGTATTAGAGTACGATGAGTTAGCAGGATTAATAGATTATGAAGCTTTAGATGCTTTCAAAAAGAGAGCTTTAAACCCAAATCACCCTGTAACAAGAGGAACTGCACAAAACCCTGATATATACTTCCAAACTAGAGAGTCAGTAAATAGATTCTATGATGATATTCCAGAAGTAGTAGAAAGCTACATGGCTGAAATAACTAAGTTAACAGGAAGAGAATACCACTGTTTCGATTACTATGGAGCACCAGATGCTGATAGAATAATCATTACAATGGGTTCATCAACAGATGTTGTTGAAGAAACTGTTAATTACTTAAATGCTAATGGGGAAAAAGTTGGATTAGTTAAAGTTAGACTTTATAGACCATTCTCAATAGAAAGATTATTAAAAGTAATACCAAACACAGTTAAATCTATTGCAGTATTAGATAGAACTAAGGAACCAGGAGCAACTGGGGAACCTTTATACTTAGACGTTAAGAGTGCATACTATGGAAGAGAAAATGCTCCAGTAATAGTAGGTGGAAGATACGGTTTAGGTTCAAAAGATCCAAATCCTTCACATATAGCTGCAGTATACACTAACTTAAAGAAAGATGAACCAAAGAATGGATTCACTATAGGAATAGTAGATGATGTTACAAATACATCATTAGAAATAGAAGAAGATATAAATGCTACTCCAGAAGGAACTAAAGCATGTAAGTTCTGGGGATTAGGATCAGATGGTACTGTTGGTGCTAATAAGAGCGCTATCAAAATTATCGGAGATCATACAGATATGTATGCTCAAGGATACTTTGCATATGATTCAAAGAAATCAGGTGGTATAACAGTATCTCACTTAAGATTTGGTAAAGAACCAATAAAATCACCATACTTAATAGATAAGGCTGACTTTATTGCATGTCATAACCAAGCATACGTTTATAAATACAATGTTTTAGATGGATTAAAGAAGAATGCTAAGTTCTTATTAAACACTATCTGGAGCCCAGAAGAAGTTAATGAAAAATTACCTGCTTCAATGAAGAGATATATCGCTGAAAACAACATTGAGTTCTATACTTTAAATGCTGTTAAAATAGCACAAGAAATTGGTCTTGGTGGAAGAATCAACATGATAATGCAAGCTGCATTCTTTAAAATAGCTAACATTATTCCAGTTGAAGATGCTATTAAGTACTTAAAAGATGCTGTTGTTAAATCATACGGTAAAAAAGGTGAAAAAGTAGTTAACATGAACCACGCTGCAATTGACAAGGGTGTTGAATCAATCGTTAAGATTGAAGTTCCAGCTGAGTGGAAAACTGTAGTTGTTGAAAAGAAGGAAGATGATGCATCAATTCCAGCTTTCATTAAGAATATAGTAGAACCAATAAATGATCAAGAAGGTTTCGATTTACCAGTTTCAGCATTTACAGGAATGGAAGACGGAACATTTATGGCAGGAACAGCTGCATATGAAAAGAGAGGAATAGCTATCAACGTGCCAGAATGGCAAGAAGATAAGTGTATCCAATGTAACCAATGTGCATATGTTTGTCCACACGCAGCAATTAGACCATTCTTATTAAATGAAGGTGAAAAAGATAATGCACCTGAAGGAATGAAAGTTGTAGCTGCTAAGGCATTAAAGACAGAAGAGCCTACATTCTACACAATTGGAGTAACTCCATTAGATTGTACTGGATGTGGAAACTGTGCTCAAGTATGTCCAGCACCAGGAAAGGCTTTAATAATGAAGCCACAAAATACTCAAGAAGAGCAAGTAGCTGCTTGGGACTATGCTGTTAAAGATGTTACAGCTAAGAAGAACCCAATGAACAAGAACACTGTAAAGGGAAGCCAATTTGAGCAACCATTACTTGAGTTCTCAGGAGCATGTGCAGGATGTGGAGAAACACCATATGCTAAATTAGTAACTCAATTATTTGGTGACAGAATGATGATAGCAAATGCTACAGGATGTTCATCAATTTGGGGAGGATCAGTTCCAGCTACTCCTTATACAGTTAACCATAACGGACATGGACCAGCATGGGCTAACTCATTATTTGAAGATAATGCAGAGTTCGGATTAGGAATGTTCTTAGGAGTTCAAGCTATAAGAGAAAGAGTTGCAGACAACATGAAGAAGGCTATTGAAGCTGGAGTTTCAGAAGATGTAAAAGCTGTTCTTGAAGATTGGATAACTAATATTGACAATGGAGATGGAACTAGAGATAGAGCTGATAGATTAACAGCAATGTTAGAAGCACAAGATAGCGATTGGGCTAAAGAAATATTAAAAGATAAAGGATTCTTCGTTAAGAGATCACAATGGATCTTCGGAGGAGACGGATGGGCTTATGACATCGGATACGGTGGATTAGACCACGTATTAGCATCAGGAGAAGACGTAAATGTACTTGTATTTGATACAGAAATTTACTCAAACACTGGTGGTCAATCATCAAAATCAACTCCAACTGCAGCTATAGCTAAATTTGCAGCAGCAGGTAAGAGAACTAAGAAAAAAGATCTTGGTATGATGGCTATGACTTATGGATATGTATATGTTGCTCAAATATCAATGGGAGCTGATAAAAATCAAACTCTTAAAGCTATTGCAGAAGCAGAAGCATATAAAGGTCCATCATTAATCATTGCTTACTCACCATGTATCAGCCACGGAATTAAAGCTGGTATGTTAAATAGCCAAGATGAGGCTAAAAAAGCTGTAGATTGTGGATACTGGGCATTATATAGATATAATCCTACTTTAGTTGGAGCTAAGAATCCATTCTCACTAGATTCAAAAGAGCCAAAGGGAGACTTCAGAGAATTCTTAATGGGTGAAGTTAGATATGCTTCATTAGCTAAAGCATTCCCAGAAGCTGCAGAAGCTTTATTTGAGAAAACAGAAAGAGATGCTAAAGAAAGATTAGAAGGATATAGAAAGTTAGCAACACAAGAATAGTTTTATTAAATAAGGAGCTATTAAGCTCCTTATTTTTAATATAAATTAATTATTAAATGAGTTTTTTAATATTTTACTTTTAATTTATAGAGATTAAGGGTAGAATTAGAAAGACTACATAATTATAGGAGGTATTTTATATGCATAACGGAAATTGTGGATGTAATGGACATGATGAAGAAGTAAAATCATGTGGAACAGATTGTGGTTGTCACGATCATAATGAAGGTGGATGCGGAGAAGATTGTGGATGTGGTGAACACGAACACGAGCATTTCGTAGTAGACTTAGAAGATGATAACGGTAACGTTATATCATGCCCAATAATAGACGCTTTCGAATTTGAAAACAGTGAATATATATTAGCTCAAAATCCAGATGAAGATTCAGTTTATTTATTTAGATCAACTGAAGAAGGGGAATTAATAGTTCCTGAAGAAGCTGAATTCGATAAAGTATCAAAATACTATAGCGAAGAATTAGCTAACGAATAAAAAAGTGCCGTAAGGCACTTTTTTTATTTTTAAAGTAATATTAATAAGTAAGCTACTTAATTCTTGTAAATTTATTTTAATAATGATATATTTTTATTATATAGTTAGAGAAATAAGGTGTTTAAGATGAAGTATGCGGATTTACATATACATTCGAGTTATTCTGATGGAACAATGACACCGGAGCAAATTATTGAAATAGCCAAAGAGAAGTCAATAAAATGTATATCAATAACAGATCATGATTCCATTGCTGCACAGTATGTTACAAAAAATAAATATGAAGGAATTAATATTATACCTGGTATTGAATTAAGTACAGAGTTTAATGATTTAGAGCTTCATATCTTAGGGTATTTTATTGATATTAATAATGATTCTTTAATTCAAACAGTTAATAAATTAAATAAATCTAGAATAGATAGAGTAGAAGAAATATTACATAAGTTAAAAAAGAATAATATAAATTTAACATTAGATGATTTAGAAATTGATAAAGAATCAACAGTAGGAAGAAGTCATATAGCAAATGCAATGGTTAACAAAGGGTATTTTGATAATTACAAAACTGCATTTACATCCTTTTTAGTAAAGGGAAAGCCAGCTTATGTAAAGGGCTTTAAATTAAGCTATAAAGAAACAATAGAAGTTATTAATGATGCTGGAGGTATTGCAGTTTTAGCACATCCAGGACAAATATACAGAGGAATGGCAATTGAAAGTATTATAAGAGAGCTTAAATGTTATGGCTTAAAGGGGATAGAAGTTTATCATCCAAGTCATACAAAAGAACAAACAAATAATTTTCATAATTTAGCTAGGAAGTATAGGCTTTCTATCACTGGGGGCAGTGATTATCATGGGAAACAATCACTTCATGATACAGGACTTGGAAGTTTTGGGATAAATGAAGTTTTGCTTAATAAAATCACTAATATGAAAGTAAGATAAAATGGGGGTACAAGAATGAATTTATCAAAAAAGGCTAAGGGAATTAATCCTTCAATAACATTAGGAATTACAGCAAAGGCTAAAGAGTTAAAGGAACAAGGTGTAGATATAGTAAGTTTTGGAGCAGGTGAACCAGACTTTAATACTCCTAAAAATATAATTTCAGCAGCAGTAAAAGCTATGGAAGAAGGAAAAACAAAATATACAGCTACAAGTGGAATAATAGAACTTAGAAAAGCTATCTGTGAGAAATTTTCAAAGGATAATAAGTTAAGTTATAATCCATCACAAATAGTAGTTTCAACTGGAGCAAAGCAGTCTTTAGCAAATTCATTTATGGCGATTTTAAATCCTGGTGATGAGGTTATAATACCAACACCTTACTGGGTTAGTTATCCTGAATTAGTACAGTTAGCAGATGGTAAACCTGTTATAATTGAAACAAAAGAGGAAAATAACTATAAATATGCGTTAGAAGAGTTAGAGGAAGCTGTGACAGATAAGACTAAGGCTATTTTAATAAATAGTCCCAATAATCCAACTGGAACAATATATTCAAAAGAAGAATTAATTAAATTAGCTGAATTTGCAAAAAAACATGACTTAATTATAATTTCAGATGAAATATATGAGAAGTTAGTTTATGATGATGAAAAGCATGTTAGCATTGCTTCATTATCAGAAGATGCGTATAATAGAACTATTGTAATTAATGGATTTTCGAAATCATATGCTATGACTGGATGGAGAATAGGTTACTCAGCATCATCAGAGGAAATAGCTAAGCTTATTGTAAGCATTCAAAGTCATATGACATCAAATGTAAACTCTATAACACAATATGCGGCTATAGAGGCTTTAAATGGGTCACAAGATGATATTGAAAAAATGATAGTAGAGTTTGAAAAAAGAAAGAATTTTATGGTTAAAAAGTTATCTATTATAGATAATCTATCAATCATTGAGCCAAAGGGAGCTTTTTATGTAATGATAGATGTTAGTAGATATTATGGAAAGACTATAAATGAAAAGAAAATAAGTAATTCTTTAGAGTTTGCAGCAGAACTTCTTGAAGAAGAAAATGTAGCTGTAATTCCAGGAATAGCATTTGGCGTAGATAATTATATAAGATTATCATATGCAACTTCAATGGAGTTAATAGAAAAGGGTCTTGATAGAATAGAAACATTCTTAGGTAAATTAAAATAAAATATTTTAAGATGTATTTATAAAGATAATATGTATGTTAAAGAGCACCTATAAAGAGTAATTATTCTTATTAGGTGCTTTTATATGTTTAATGATATAAAATAGCCTATATTTAAGATGGTTTATGTTCACTAAGATTAAAGCAGTTTTAATATATATTTTTTTATTATATAATATAGAAGTAAGCATAGGAGGATTTATAATGGATAAATTAGCGATATTTGATGTAGACTATACAATAACAAGGAAAGAAACATTGATGGAACTTTTTAAATATATTATTCATAGGGATAAGAGTAATATTAAGTTTCTTCCAAGAGCTTTATTTAGTGGATTAATGTATGGAATAGGCGTATTTGATGAAAAAAAAGTTAAAGAAAAGTTTTTAAAGTTTATAGATGGAATTGATGAAAAAGATTTAGCTTTATTAGTTAAAGATTTTTATAAAGATAGATTAAGTAATATTTTATATGCGGATGCAATTGATATGATAAAAAGGTTAAAAAAAGAAGGATATAAGGTTTATTTAATATCAGCATCACCAGAATTTTATTTAAGAGAATTTTATAATATAAAAGAAGTTGATATGGTAATAGGAACTAAATTTATATTTGATAAGGGTAAATTTGCAAGAATGATGGATGGTCATAATTGTAAGGGTGAAGAAAAGGTAAGAAGACTAAAAGAAGTCTTAGAAAAGGAAAAGTTAGAAATTGATTTCGAAGATTCATACATGTTTTCAGATTCACTATCTGATAAACCTTTATTAGATTTAGTTGGAAAACCTTATTTAATAAATTATAAGAAGAAGCATGATTTTGAGATATTAAGATGGAAATAATAGGAGGTAGTAAATGGAAGCAATAAATGAGTTCTACTTAGAAGATGGACATCTAGAAAGGATTAGTAATTATACTAAGGACTCAAATAAAGGTATTATCTATGAAGTTTTAAGAGTAATTAACTACGTTCCATTATTTTCAGAAGAACATATTTCTAGAATGGAGAAATCATTTAGATTAATGAATAAAAGCTTTGCATATGAATACTCTAAGATACAAGAGTTTTTAAATAGATTAATTCAGGCTAATAATGTGGAATTTGGTAATGTTAAAATAACTTTTGACATTGAAAATGATACTATGAAGGTTTTTTCAATTAAGCATTCTTATCCTACTGAGGAAATGTACAAAGAAGGGGTTAAAACGATTTTATTTCATGGGGAAAGAAAAAATCCAAATGCAAAGGTAGTTGACTTAGATTTTAGAAAAAATGTAACAGAAGCAATAGATAAAAATAAAGCTTTTGAAGCTATTCTTGTCAATAATGAAGGTTTTATTACAGAAGGAAGTAAGTCAAATATATTTATTATTAAAGGAAATGATTTAATTACATCACCTATAGACCAGGTTTTACCTGGAGTAACAAGAGGGAGAATATTAAAGGTAGCAAAAAAAATAGGAATTTCTATTATAGAAAAGAAGTTTAAATATAGCGATTTAGATGGAGTAGATGCTATGTTTATATCTGGCACATCCCCTAAAATACTACCTATTTCAAAAGTAGATAATATTGAAATGGATATAAATAATATTATTATGAGGAATTTAATAATAGCTTTTAATGAGGACGTTGAATCATATATAAAAAAAAGACACTAATGTGTCTTTTTTTATTATGCTGAAGTTATTGCTGAAGTTATTGGTGGAACAACTTGTTTCTTTCTTGATAGAACTCCATCAAGGAAAGCTTCACTATCTTTTAAAGTTACATTAAATGCTTTTTCT
The DNA here is from genome assembly GCF_051654825.1 of Clostridium sp. Taxonomy (GTDB): domain Bacteria; phylum Bacillota; class Clostridia; order Clostridiales; family Clostridiaceae; genus Clostridium. Next base: position 84,974 of record NZ_JBOFYU010000221.1, on the reverse strand, counting down.
ACTATCTCTGGCTTGTTACCAGCAACTAGTATTTGTGATCCTTCATTTAATATATCAGTAAGTAGTAGCATAGTCATGTCTAAACCAGCTTCCTTAGCTTTAGTTTCCATGTAGTTAAGCATTTCACCCTTTAAAGGCATAAATCCTTCAATATCCATAGTATTAACTTGAGCTATACCAACCTTTGTATCTTCAATAGAGAATGGTTTAAAGTCTTGATTAAATATTTCTTCAACAGTTTTACCTTTTAAAGAAGTACCAGCTTTAAACATTTCTTTAGCAAATTCTTCAATATTTATACCAGCAATTTCAGCAAGCTTTTTGCAGATATTTTTATCTTGAATTGTACAAGTAGGGCTTCTAAATAATAATGTATCAGAAATTATAGCACCACATAATAATCCAGCTGCTTGTCTTGATGGTCTTATACCATTTTCAAAGAAGCTCTTAGCTACGATTGTTGAAGTACTTCCAACAGGTTCGTTTCTAAAGAATATAGGGTTATTAGTTTGAATATCAGCTACTCTGTGGTGGTCGATAATTTCGATTACTTCTGCATCTTCTAAACCATCTACAGATTGACCTCTTTCATTATGGTCTACTTGTATTATTTTCTTTTTGTAGTTTGATATTAAGTGATACCTTGAAACAGTACCTAAAACTTTACCATTTGTATCTATAACAGGATATAGTCTAAATCTTGTTTCTAACATTTTAGCTTTAATATCATCTACTAAATCTTCTGTTGAGAATGAAACTATTCCATCTTTTATCATAACGTATCCAACAGGAATACTTTGAACAATAAGTCTTGAAGCAGTAAATGAGTCATGAGGAGTAACAATAACAGTTATGTTATTTTCCTTAGCTTTTTGAACTATAGCTTCACTTGGGTTATGAGAACCAGTTATTATAAGTAATGATATGTTTAAGTCTAATAATGCTGATTGTACTTCTTCTCTATCACCTACAATAGCAATATCACCATCTTCTATATGTTCTTTCATACTTTCAGGTTGCATTGCAGTAACAATGATTTTCCCAGGGAAAGTATTTGTTGTTTCATTTATAACTTTAGCTGATAAAGTATCAACTATATTTTCAAGTGAAGTATTACTCTTAGCTAAAATTCTATTATCCCAAATATCCATGTAGCATGAAGTAAGGTTAGAAATAGCTAAAACTCCTAATAAATGATCATTTCCATCTGCAACAGGAAGTGTTTTTAAGTTTTTATCCTTCATTATATTCCAAGCAGTTTTTAATGATATCTCAGGTGATACAGGGCTTATTCTATCAAAAGCTAAGTCCTCTACCTTTAATTTAACAGTTTTTAAAAATCTAGGGGCTTCTACACCAAAATAATCAAGAATATATTGAGTTTCTTGATTTACATTTCCTAATCTAACAGGAATAGCTGGTATATTGCCTGTCTTATTCTTAAATTCAGCATATGAATATGCTGCACATATTGAATCTGAATCAGGGTTTTTATGTCCAGTTACATAAATTACGTCTTTCAAATTTATTACCTCCTTAGTAAAAGATTTATACATAGTTTATTCTATATATTTGAATGGCTTTTGTAAAGCTATCTATAGAAAGTATATGTAGAAATTTGACTAAATAATCAATCTGTTATATGTAGATAATGTTTACATAGAGAGATTATGATAATTTAAAGGAAATTTATAAGTTATACACTTTAGTTTTAAAAATTTTATTTGGTAATTAAAATAACGATAGTTTAAGAAAAAAATCATATATTTCATTTTACAAAATATAATATATAGAAATCTTAAACAGGAGGAGAGATAGTGATACCAGATAGAGAAGTAAAGAGAGGTCTTTCTACAAATGAAGCAGAAAAAAGGCAAAAGATATATGGATTAAATGAACTTACTCATAAGAAAAAAGCATCACCAATTTTCATTTTTTTATCTCAATTTAATGACTTTATTACTTGGGTGCTTATAGCAGCAACGATAATATCAGGAATTATGGGGGATAAAGCAGATGCTATAACAATTCTTATTATAGTATTTGTAAATGCAATTTTAGGATTTGTACAAGAATATAAAACTGAAAAATCATTGGAAGCGTTAAAGGAGATGGCGGCGCCTACATGTAAGGTTGAAAGAGATGGTGCTACAAAAGTAATAAATTCAATAGAAGTAACTATTGGAGATATTATTCTTTTAGAAGCTGGAGATAGGGTTCCGGCAGATGGAACTTTTGTTGATGCATCAGCATTAATGGTTGACGAATCACTTTTAACAGGTGAATCAGTAGGAGTATCTAAGGATACTAAAAAGGGTAAAAACCTAGGATTTATGGGAACAACAGTATTAAAAGGAAAAGGAAAGTTGTTAGTTGATGCAATTGGAATGAAAACAGAAATGGGTAAAATTGCAGATTTACTAGATAACATTGAAGAAGAAAAGTCACCTTTAAGAGAAAGATTAGATTCACTAGGCAAGGTTTTAGTAGTTTTATGTTTAGGAATATGCGCAGTAGTTACGGTATTAGGTATATTAAGAGGTAATGCTATTGGGGAAATGTTCCTATTAGGAGTATCATTAGCAGTTGCAGCTATTCCAGAAGGTCTTGCGGCTATAGTAACGGTAGCCTTAGCTCTTGGAGTTTCTAGAATGCTTAAAAAGAATGCTTTGGTAAAGAAGCTTCCAGCAGTTGAAACATTAGGATGCACATCTGTTATATGTTCTGATAAAACAGGAACATTAACTCAAAATAAAATGACAGTTAAAGAAATATATATGAATGGTAGAGTATATGAATTAGAAAAAGATAAGCTAAGTAACCATTCAGAAATAATGAAGGCATTAGTTTATTGTAATGATTGCAACTATGACTTCAGTGTTAAAAACATAGATGGAGCACTTCATGGTGATCCAACAGAAACAGCTTTAATTAAAGCATTTTTTACAGATGTACCACTTCTTGAAGCATTTGTAGCAAATTCATCTAGGATATATGATATTCCATTTGATTCAACAAGAAAGATGATGAGTGTAATTGTTAGAGAAGGAACTAAAGAAGCTTGTTATATGAAGGGTGCACCAGAAAGAGTTATAGAAAAGTGTACTCATATTTTAGAAAATGGAACTGTTAAGCCATTAACAGCTCAAAAGAAAAAGCAAGTAGCAGCCTTTATCGAAACTATGTCTAATAGAGCTTTAAGATGTATTGCAGCTGCATATAAAGAAAATGGATTAGTTAAAAATGAATCATTAGAAAGTGATTTAATATTCTTAGGAATAGCAGGAAGCATAGATCCACCAAGATTAGAAGTAAGAGATGCAGTTTTAAAATGTAAATTAGCAGGAATACAACCAGTAATGATTACAGGTGATCATAAAAACACTGCTTTAGCAATTGCAAAATCTATAAATATATGTAATACAGAAGATCAAGCTATTACAGGTGATGAAATAGAGAAATTAAATGATGAAGAATTAAGAAAAAGAGTAAAAACTGTAAGAGTTTTTGCTAGAGTATCTCCAAATCATAAACTAAGAATAGTTAAAGCCTTTAAAAAGGAACAAAATATAGTTGCTATGACAGGTGATGGTGTAAATGATGCACCAGCTATAAAGGAAGCTGATATTGGAGTAGCAATGGGTATATCAGGTACTGATGTAACTAAGGAAGCTGCAGCTATGGTTCTAATGGATGATAACTTTGCAACAATAGTATCAGCAGTAGAAGAAGGTAGAGTTATTTATGATAATATAAGAAAATTTATAAGATATTTATTATCATGTAACTTAGGTGAAGTTTTAACAATGTTCTTAGCATCATTATTTTATATGCCAAATCCACTTACACCTATACAAATTTTATTTGTAAACTTGGCAACTGATGGATTACCAGCTATTGCATTAGGTGTGGACCCAGCTGATAAAGATATAATGAGACAAAAGCCAAGGGAAAAAGGTGAAAGTATATTTGCGAGAGGTCTTTGGTCAAAAATAGTAGTAAGAGGATGTTTAATAGGTATATGTACTTTATTAGCATTTATGTCAGGAAGATACTATGGAATGGATTTAGTTACTTGTAGAACTATTGCTTTAACAACATTAGTTATGTCCCAACTTTTACATGTATTTGAATGTAGATCTGAAAGACATTCTATATTTGAGATTAAGTTGTTTACAAACCCATATTTAGTTGGAGCATGTGCAATTTCAATAATAATGGTATGTAGCATATTATATATTCCATTTTTATCAGGTATATTTAATACAGTTCCATTAATGTTAAATCACTGGATGATAGTGTTATTCTATTCAGGAGTTATATTTATAATAAACAGCGTTTACCTTTTAATAAAATCTAAAAAATAATTTACTTATAATAAAGAGAGTTCTTGTTTAATATCAAGAGCTCTTTCTAGTGTAGAGAACTATGTATAAAATTTACAAAGTGTATTTATACAGAAAACACTTGTATTCAAAATTGATACATGTTAATATATTAGTAGAGGGTGGAAAAATAACTTTTAACTTGGGGTGGTTATTATGAATTTTATGAGTACAAGAGGTGGAGAGAAGGATATTTCTCCATCAATGGCTATAGTTAATGGTATAGCTAAAGATGGTGGGTTATATGTACCTGACAAATTTCCAAAGATTTATGAAAGCTTAAAAAAATATATTAATGTTGATTATGAAACTCTAGCTTATGAAATTATTAGTGAATTTTTTACTGACTTTACTAAGGCTGATTTAATGGGGGCAATTAATGAGGCGTATAAGGATAGGTTTAAGGTTGAATTAACTGATAATTATTTGGAATTATATCATGGTCCAACAGCTGCTTTTAAGGATGCAGCACTTTTATTTCTTCCTCAAATAATGAAAAGAGCAAAGAAAGTATGTAATGTAAAAAAGCAGATAGTTATATTAACAGCTACATCTGGGGACACAGGAAAGGCAGCACTAGAAGGATTTAAAGATATAGAAGGCTTTAAAATACTAGTGTACTATCCAAGAGATGGAGTAAGTGCAATTCAAGAAAGACAAATGGTAACTCAAAAGGGAAATAATCTTAAAGTAATATCTATAAAAGGAAATTTTGATAATGCGCAAACTGGGGTAAAAAATATTTTTAATAATAAAAAATTGAAGGAAGAATTAGAAGAACAGGGGTATATTTTATCTTCGGCAAATTCTATAAACATCGGTAGATTAATTCCGCAAATAGTTTACTATTTTTATGGATACTTCAATTTAGTAAATAAGCAAAAAATAAAAGAGGGCGATAAAATAAATGTAGTAGTTCCTACTGGAAATTTTGGGAATATACTAGCAGCATATTATGCAAGGGAAATGGGGCTTCCTATTGCAAGGTTTATTTGTGCATCAAATGAAAATAATGTATTAACAGATTTCTTTAATAAAGGTGTTTATGATAAACGTAGAGAGCTTATATTAACAACATCACCTTCAATGGATATATTAGTGTCATCAAATTTAGAAAGATTATTATTTGAGGCTACTAAAAGAGATGTAAATAAAGTCGAAAAAATGATGGAGTCATTAAATAAAGATGGAGTTTATAAAATTGAAGAGGATGAAAAAGAATTTTTAAGTGCTTTTTATGGGAATTTTGCTAGTGAGGAAGAAGTAAATAAAGCTATTAAAGAAACTTTTGAAAAGGATAATTACTTAATGGATACACATACTGCAGTTGCACAAGTAGTATTAAGTAAATATCTAAAGGAAGTTAAGGATGATAAAGTAAATTTAATAGTGTCTACAGCAAATCCGTATAAGTTCTCTAGAAGTATTTGCAAAGCACTAGATATTGACGACACCAAAATAGATGATTTTAAAGTTTTAAATAAGTTAAAGGAGTATTCAAAAATAGATATTCCTACTAGTTTAAGATTTTTAGAAAATATGGATATACTGCATTGTACAACATGTGAAGTTAGTGAAATGGCTGATGAATTAGTATCCTTTTTAAAGGAGAATTTATAATGGTAAGGGTTAGAGTTCCTGCAACATCTGCTAATATTGGTCCAGGCTTTGATTCTTTAGGAATAGCATTTGATTTATATAATGTTTTTGAGTTTGAAGAAATAGAAAAAGGATTAGTATTTGAGGATATTCCACAGGAATTTTGTAATGAGGATAATATAATATACATTGCTATGAAAAAATGCTTTTTGAAGGCTAATTATAACGCTAAAGGGTTAAAAATAAAAGCAGTAAAGCAAGATATACCTATATCTAGGGGGTTAGGATCAAGCTCTAGTTGTATTGTAGCAGGGCTTATGGGTGCGAACTTTATAATGGGCAATAAATTAAGTAAAGATGAAATTTTTAATATAGGTGTAGAAATGGAAGGTCATCCAGATAATATTGCACCAGCTGTTTTTGGGGGAATGGTTGTTTCTGTAATGGAAGAGGGAAAAACTGTTTATAATAAGCTTGATATAAAAGATGGGATAAGTTTTATAGGATTAATTCCAGACTTTAGACTAGAAACTGAAAAGGCGAGAAATGTTTTGCCAAAGGAGGTTTCATTAAAGGATAGCATATTTAATTTAAGTAGATCAGCGTTAATAGTTTCATGTTTTATTACAGGGAGATATGATTTGTTAAAATTTGCATGTAAGGATGCACTTCATCAAAAATATAGAAGTAAGCTAATTGATAACTTTGATAATGTTTATGGTAAATGTTTTGATTTAGGAGCCTTAGGTTGTTTTTTAAGTGGGGCAGGACCAACTATTATGGCTATTATAGATAATAAGGATAAGGATTTTATTGGGGGCATAAATAATTATCTTTATGATAACAATATTTTTTGGTTAACTAAAACCTTAAATGTTGATAATATAGGGGCTTGCATTATATAATATATTTAGAAAATGAACTTAAGGAGAAAAACATGAAGGGTAATTATTTGGTAATAGATAAAAGTGTGTTGCCAGAAGTTTATGAAAAAGTAGTTAATGCTAAAAGGTTATTAAAAGAAAGAAAAGTTAAAGATATAACAGAGGCTGCTAAAACTGTTGGTATTAGTAGAAGTGTATATTACAAATACAAGGATTATGTTTTTGAGTTTTCAGAAACAGCTCAAGGAAAGAAAGTTACTTTTAATATGATGATAGTAGACAATAAGGGTGTATTATCTAGTATTTTAAATTATATTTCTGAAGAGGGTGGAAGTATAATAACAATTAATCAAGGTATTCCAATGAATGGAATGGCAAATTTAACATTAACTATAGATGTTTCTTCATTATATGGGGATTTAAAATCATTATTAGATAATTTAGCCAATTTACCAGATGTAGATAAAGTAGAATTTATAGCTGTAGAATAATAGACGATAATTTTTAAAATGAGTACAAATATGTGCTCATTTTTTTGTATAAATTAATAAATTCAATAGTAGAATATACTAACTAGTAAATTTAGGAGATATTTTTATGGACTTCAAATTATTATGGACTGTATTTGTAATTTTAGCAATTACTACATTTATACTTTGGATAGAATATAAAAATAAAGAAGAGGAAGAAAAGGAAGAGGACTAAAAAGTAAAGCTATGTAATAAATCAAAATGTTTATTACATAGCTTTAAATATTTATCTTTAATAATAATTTAATAAAAGTTATTAATAAACCAATAATATACTTTTAAAATATAAAAAAATATGATATATTAAGCCTTATTAAACATATAAAAATAGTGGGTAATAAAATGCGAAAAGTAAATACATATGAAGCTTTATTATAGAGAATAATAAAAAGTAGGCGAGGAGTGATAAAATGGAGATTTATTTTGATAACGCTGCTACAACTAAACCTTATGAAGAAGTAATTAATGCAGTTGCAGATGGAATGAGAGAATTTTATGCAAATCCATCATCTCTTCATAATTTAGGAATAAAGTCTGAAAAGAAGCTTAATATGGTTAGAGAAAGTTTATCAAAGTCTATTAAGGGAAATAAGGATGAAATATACTTTACATCAGGTGGAAGTGAAGCAAATAATTTAATTATAAAAGGAATAGTAAAGCCAGGTCATCATTTAATAACTACTACATTTGAACATCATTCAGTATTGATGACATGTGAAGAATTAGAGAAAAATGGAGTAAGAGTTACTTATTTAGATGTAGATTCTAATGGTAAAATATCACTAGAAGATTTAAAGGAAGCTATATGTAAGGATACGGTTTTAGTTTCAATAATGCATTTAAATAATGAAATGGGAGCAATTCAAGATATAGAGGAAATAGGAAAGGTAATAAGAGAAAAGTCTACAAGAGCAAGATTTCATGTAGATGCAGTTCAATCCTATGGAAAAATTCCTATTGATGTGAAGAAAATGAATATAGATATGCTTTCTGTTGCTGGACATAAGATTCATGGGCCAAAGGGAATAGGTTTTTGTTACATAAAAAAAGGTATAGTAATTAATTCTCTTATAAAAGGTGGAAGCCAAGAAGGTGGAATAAGAGCAGGAACTCAAAATATACCTGGGGCTATAGGTTTAGAAAAAGCTAGTGAAATTTCTATGGAAAATATGGAAAGTAATTTTAAATATGTAAGTGAATTAAAAGAATATATGATAGAAAAAATTTCAGAAATTAAAGATATAAGAATTAATAGTCCTTTAGAAGAAGGCTTTAGTCCATATATTTTAAATGTTTCATTTATAGGTGTAAGAGCAGAAGTATTATTACATCTTTTAGAGGATGGAGAAATTTATGTAGCTACTGGATCGGCTTGTACATCCAAATCAAGTGCAGCATCTGGAAGCTATGTTATGAAGGCTTTAAAGCTAAAGCCTAATGAGGTAGAAAGTGCGATTAGATTTTCATTTTCAACAGAAAACACAAAAGAAGAAGTAGATAAGGTTATTGAGGTTTTAAAAGGTTCATTAATGTTTTTAAGGAGAGTAAGACGATGAATAAGTTAATATTAGTAAAATATGCTTCAGAGATATTTTTAAAGGGATTAAATAGAAATAAATTTGAAAAAAAATTAAGAGACAATATAAAGAAAAAGCTTAAAGGGTTAGAATATGAAATTGTAGTAGACCAAGGAAGATACTTTATAAAATCTGATAATATAGAAGAAGCAGCAGAAAGAACAAGAAAGGTCTTTGGAGTTGCTGAAGTTTGTATAGTAACTGAAGTACAAAGAGATATGCAAGCTATAAAGGAAGAAGCGTTAAATAAAGTTAAAGAAGCTGCACCTAAAACATTTAAGATTGAAACAAATAGAGCTAATAAGGTATTCCCTAAAAACTCTATAGAAACATCTCGTGAAGTTGGAGGATATGTTCTTCATAAATATGAGGGGCTTCAAGTAGATGTAAAAAATCCAGAGTGTTTAGTTAATGTAGAAATAAGAGAAAGAGCATACGTATTTACAACTAAAGATAAGCTAAAAGGCGTAGGAGGGCTTCCTTACGGAATAAATGGTAGCACTATGCTTATGTTATCAGGAGGAATAGATTCACCTGTAGCAGGGTATTTAATGGCTAGAAGAGGTGTAGAGCTTCATTGTGTATATTATCATAGCCATCCTTATACATCTGAAAGAGCAAAGGATAAGGTTAAAGACTTAGCAAAAATATTAGCTAATTATACAGAAAAAGTTAATTTATATATAGTTCCATTTACAGAAATACAAATGGCTATAATGAATGGGTGTAAAGATGATGAATTAACAATAATAATGAGAAGATTTATGATGAGAGTAGCATGTGAGCTAGCAGAGCAAAGAGGAGTTCAATCAGTTTCATCAGGTGAAAGTATAGGTCAAGTTGCAAGTCAAACTATGGAAGGATTAATGGTTAGTAATGATTGTGCAGATAGACCAGCCTTTAGACCATTAATAGCAATGGATAAAACAGATATTATGGATATTGCAAGAAAAATAGGAACTTACGAAACATCAATTTTACCTTATGAAGATTGTTGTACAATATTCGTTCCAAAGCATCCTAAAACTAAGCCAAGAGTAGATGCTATAAGAAAATCAGAATCAGTTTTAGATATAGATACTCTTGTTAAAAAGGCAATAGAAGAAATGGAAGTTATAACTTTTAGATAAAAATAAAAAACAGCCAATATGGCTGTTTTTTTATTTTTATCTAGATCTCATTTTAACTGCTTGTTGTCTTGCTTTCTTTATTTGTGAGTGATCCATTGGATGAAGATCTTTTCTAGTAGTTAAGTTTGCAATATTTGTTATTGTCATAACATCTGAATTGTCTTTTCCTTTTTCACCTTGAATACCCATTATTATAACTTTATGTCCTTGTTTTATATCTATAAATTCAGGTTTCTTAAACCATCTTCTTTTCTTATATAAGCTTTTAATCATTCCTCTACCAGCTTCAGGTTTTACTAATATATGAGCCTCGATAGTTCTCATAATACCTAGGAAATTTTTTTCCTCAATTTTAACTGATAGAACAGTACCAGTTGCACTAGTCATTCTATCCCCATATTTTTGCATATATGCATCTGAAAAATATTCAGTCATCTTATCTTTGAAACCCATAATTATATCTCCTTTATAAATGAATAATGTAAACTAAATAAATTATATGTAATAATAAGGTCATTATAACATATTTCATTATTATATTAAATAAAAAATTATATATATCTTAAGTATATGTAAATGATTAAGTAAAAATATTAATTTTAACTTTATCATAATATGATTTTATGTTAATTCAAGGAATAATATTAAAAAAGAGCAAAATAAAAAAATATTTTACTCTTTTTTTATATTATTCACAAACATATTCATCGTATAGAGATTTAAATAATTTTATATGATATTCTTCATCTAAGATTATTCTATTAATAATAGCTACTATATTTTCATCAGGAATTAAATTTGCAGTTTTTCTATATTGTTCAATTGTTGCTTCTTCATTTTTTATGTTTAGAGTTAAAAGTTCACTTATAGTAGTTGTGTAATTTAGAAAGCTAGGAGACCAATTTAAGTTTTTATTTTTTTTAGATATAAAATAGCCAGGAGTTCCACCTAGAAGTGTTATTATTTCACCTATCATATTTAAGTGAAGCATTTCAACTTCTGAAATTCCAAGTAATGTAGAAGCTATTTCTGGATAATCATTAAATAATGCTATTTTTTGATATATATATTGAGTTACAGCAGAAAATTCAGAAATTAAGCCAGCATAATTAACTTGAATTAGGTGTGCATATTCGATATTAGGTCCATCAACTTCTATTTTAGGATAAGGTAAATCAGAATGATAAGATTTAGGTAATTCCCTTAAGTCACTTTTCATATACTCTCCTTTTAATAAGTATTAATAATAGTATTCTATGCATTGGGAATTGATATTGCGTCAATTGAATTAAATTAATATATTAAATATAGCTTGATATGAATAAATATTTCTTGTATTTAACAAAATAAGTAGTAATATATTATTATAATAATTTAAAGGGAAAGATTGGTGGTAAAATGAATATAATATTTGATGATAAAGCTAAAAATGGTTTGTTAGAGCTTTTAAAGGAAAGTAGTAATGAATATGTAAGAGTAAAGGTAGCAGCAGTAGGGTGTGGAAAGCCTGCTTATGATATTTATGCAGATTTTAAAAGTGATGATGATATAAATGTATTAATAAATGAAATTAATTTTGTTATTGCAAAAAAAGATGAAAAGCTATGTAATGACATAGAAATTAAATATGATAAAGAAGTTTATAATAAAGGTTTTTACATAAGAAGCATATAATAAATTAGGAGTTATGCATCAGGGTATAACTCCTTTTTAAGGTTAAAGTATTAATCTTTGATTTATTAATAATGATAAGTTGTATTTAGATAGTTTTTAAAGGAAATACTTATTTTTGATAATAGAGTTTTGATAAAATCCATAAAAATAACCTCCCAATATTTATATATATCATTATATGATTAATTAAAAAATATTAATAATTTGCTTTAATAGAGTAAATTTGCAAAAATAAAGAGATTATGGCCTATGAATAAAAAATTTCTATTAATAAATATAAGATAGAATAAATTTATTAATACATAAGTATAAATACAAAAATAATAGTAAATTTAATTATATTACATAAAGTAAAAATATAGATTAGAGGAGTTGTATTAATATGTACATAGCATTTGGAAATAGAGTTTTAGATAGTGAAGAAGTAAAAGGAAGTATAGAAAATAATTCAGAGTTTAAAGTTATAAAGGATATGAGTAAGGGATCAAAAAGGGAAGATATACTTGCGTACAACTTAAGTGTTGATGTTTCTATATTAAATGAAATATTAAAAGAGGATTACGATCCAAGTGAATTAAGTGAAGATGAATTATTTGATGAATACTTAACTTTAGCAGAAGAAATTGCTACAGATATGGAAGAGTTTATGCCAGAGGATTCTATATTAGATATAAAATCATATAAATGGGATCCTTCAGATAACGATATTAAGTTAGTTATTGTTATAGCTCATGAAGAGTTAGGAGAAGTAAAGCTAAAAGATTTAATGAAAAGACTTTTAAAGCAAGTTGAATAATATAAAAAATAGAAGCTTATATGGGCTTCTATTTTTTATACATTAAAGAATACGTTTACTTAGTGGTGTTTGGCTCAGTATCATTTATTAGCTGATATATAGAAGTATCAGAAAAAACATTATTACTTAGACTAATGTATTCATTTAAGTTTATATTATAGTTATCGAAAGTAGCTTTAATATCATCTGTAACAATTTCATGGGATCCAATACACATAATTTATCAACTCCTTATTATTTAATAATATGTCCAGATATAGGATATTAATACTAGTAAATTATTTATATATACTTTATTCATATATATAAAATATTGTGAGTAACATAGTAACAATGGCTTTTATTTTTACATATTATATTAAGATATGTTATTTAAAGAGGACATAATTTATATTTGGGGGGGATTTATGTTATACATCACTTTACTTACGCTAGAGTATAAACAGATACACTTTCTCATATATATGTAAGAAGTGGAATATCAGTAAATGGGAGCAATTCGCTAGCTTCGGATGTAGGAGATAATATTGCAAATTCAGATTCTAATGTTAAAAATTTTGCATACTTAGGAGAGAGATTATTTAATTGCTATTTAGAGAATTTAATAAGAGTTGGAAATATAAAAGTAAAGGCAAATTCTTGAATATTAGTCCAACTTAGAGGTGATGGTGGTATAGAGTTAAATAATGTAGGGAGTGATATAAATGGGAATAGAAGTTAAAACATCTATGATTATATTAACCTTTAATAAATTAGATGTTACAAAGGCTTGTATTGAAAGCATAAGAAAGTACACTGAACAGGGAACTTATGAAATAATAGTAGTAGATAATAATTCAACAGATGGAACTAGAGAATGGTTAAAAAATCAAAAGGATATTAAGGTAATTTTAAATGAAGAAAATTTGGGGTTTCCAGCAGGGTGTAACTTAGGTATAAGAGTAGCAGAAAAGGAAAATGATATTTTACTTTTAAATAATGATACAGTTCTTACACCTAGATGGTTAGATAATTTAAAAACAGCATTATATAGTAGTTATGAAGTAGGGGCAGTAGGTCCAATTTCTAATTGTGTAGCAAATCAGCAAAGTATAAAATTTCCGTATGGAGAAGATATGGAAGCAATGATACGTTTTGCTGAAGAAATAAATATATCTAATCCAAGAAAGTGGGAAAGTAAGCTTTTATTAATAGGATATTGTATGCTAATAAAGAGAAGTGCATTTATAGAAGTTGGAGAAGAATTAGATGAATTATATTCTCCAGGAAATTATGAGGACTGTGACTTAGCACTTAGAATGATAGAAAAGGGATATAAGTTATTAGTTTGTAGAGATACATTTATTCATCATATTGGAAGTGCCACATTTAGGGACAATCCTGATATATATAGTCATTTTGGATCAAATAGAGAAAAATTTAATGAAAAATGGGGATTTGATCATGGGTTAGTGGCTGATGTAAGAGAAGATTTACTTTCATTAATTAAAGAAGATGAAGAAAGAGAATTTAATGTTTTAGAAGTAGGCTGTGGATCAGGAATGAATTTAATGATTTTAAAATATAAATATCCTAAATGTAATATATATGGAATAGAAAATGATGAAAAAGTAGCATCTATAACTAAGAAAAATGTATCTTTATCTACTAAAAAAATTGATGAGTTTCCATTAGATTTTAAAGAGAATTTTTTTGATTATATAATTTTAAACGATAAGCTTCATTATATAGATAATCCAAAGGAATTTATAAGTAATATTAGTAAGCATTTAAAGTCAGAAGGACATATGATATTAAATATTAAAAACATTATGTATGTTTCAAATATAAAGGAATTGTTAAGAGGTAATTTTTATACACATCAAAGAAGTAAGAATATAAAATATAAAAATTTATTTTCATTACAAGATATAGCTAATATATTTTCTGAAAGTGGCTTTACTATGACCGTGGGACAAGGTTATGCAGGATATATTAGCTACGAAGATAATATGCTATTACAAAAACTTAAGGAAATAACATCAGAAGATTTGGAAATTCACTATGTTAGTGAACATTTTGTAGTTGATTTTAAAAAAGTAATATAATTGTAAATAATATTAACTTCAGTTAGAGTATAATTAATAAATAAAACACTCCAATTGGGGTTAATAGTTATGTGTGTAAGGCTTTTAAAACAAAAAAATAATAGGATAATTAAACTTTATTGGAAATAAAATTATATAAAAAATAATAGTTTTGTTATGAAGTTGACACATAAATTATAGTATAATAGGAATGTAAAGTTGAATATGCTTAGAGGTAAGGAGAGGGAATATAATTTATGGAGAAATTTCTCAAAGACAGAATAGACCTGACAATTGAGAATTATAGATCGGCAAAAGATACATTAAGAAATGATGGTGATTTATTAAATCACTTTGCATCATTGATATATGCTCATTATGAGAAAGATATTCCTGTAGAAAGAGTAAAGGAAATAAGAAAATATATAAAAAATACTTCTTCAAGAGTATCTCCTTTTAGGGGGGACACACTATATATGTTATCTTTATTAATAGCATTAGAAAATAGCGATGAAAAAAAAATAATAGATGAAATGTATAATGTAATGGATTTATTAGTGGAAGAAGGATTTAAAGAATGTGATCATTTAGTTCTTACATCTTTTGTAATAGTAAAATATTCAAAAAATAAGGACAAGCTAACTATAATAGATAAAATGAAAGAAGTATTTATGCTTTTAAAAGAGAGATATGAAAATATTACTCAAGAAGATGATTATTTAATTTGTGCTTTATGGGCATTAAATGATATTGATGTAGATACAATAAATGAATTTATTGATACTGTGTTTAATCATATGGCTAACTTAAATATTAAGTCTAAAAATGGAATACAAGGATTAACTAATGCAGTAATATTAAATGGATCATCAGGTCATATGTATAGAACAGTAGAATTTATATTACAATTAGAAAAAAGAGATATAAAATTAGCTAATCAATTTCTGCCTTTATTAGGAGTATTGTCAAATGTTACTCCAAGAAAAAATGTAGATTTAGTAGAAGGTGTAATTGAGTTATTATGCGAGGAAGAAGCTGAGTATGAATATTATATGGACAAGGGATTTAGAACTATTATTGCAACTTGCATAGTTTCATTTTGTACTATTTCAGACAAAAGAAGATATATAGATGAGCTTTTAGCTCATGGAGTATATTGCTTTATCAAATCTAAAAATAAAGGAATTTTTTCAGAAGTATTAGTTTCAATTTAAAGATAAAACTCCTAAAGATTATAATTTAGTCTTTAGGGGTTTTTTAGGTTATTATATATATTATGCAAAGGAGGTTGTAAAATGGAAAACATAATACTTCATGTTGATATGGATGCTTTTTTTGCAGCCGTAGAGGTACTTGATAATAAAAGCTTAAAGGGAAAGCCTGTGATAGTAGGTGGAGTTAGTGAAAGAGGTATTGTAGCTACCTGTTCATATGAAGCTAGAAAATATGGGATACATTCAGCAATGCCAATATTTATAGCACAAAAACTTTGTCCTCATGGTATATATTTAAGAACTAGGCATTGGAGATATAAAGAGGTATCTGAAAAGATATTTGAAATTTTTAGAGATGTTACTCCTCTTGTAGAACCATTATCTATAGATGAGGCTTACTTAGATTTAACTGGGGGACGATTTAATAATGGTTTAGAAGCAGCCTATTATATAAAAAGAAGGGTTTTAAAAGAAATAGGATTAACATTATCTATAGGTATTTCATATAATAAGTTTTTAGCTAAGCTTGCTTCAGATTGGAATAAGCCAAGTGGAATAAAAATAATTACTAGAGATATGGTACCAGATATATTAAAACCTTTAAATATTTCTAAAATTCATGGTCTAGGGACAAAATCTCAGCAAAAGCTTAATAATATGGGTTTCTTTAAGGTAGAAGACTTATATAGTATGCCTACGGAGTTTTTCAGTGAATATTTAGGGAAGTATGGAATAGATATTTACTATAGAATTCGTGGAATAGATAATAGAGAAGTTAAGGTTGAAAGGGAAAGAAAGTCTTATGGAAGAGAAAGGACTTTAAAAGGCGATACTAGTGATAAGGATGAATTACTTTTATATTTAAAAGAGTTTTCAATTAAAATAAGTGAAGATTTAAAAGTAAGAAGTATCGAGGGAAAAACTATTACTGTAAAATATAAAACTAGTGATTTTGAAAGTCATACAAGAAGTAAAACCTTAAATTACTATACCAATGAGTTTGAAGATTTTTATAAGGTATGTAAGGAAGTTTTAGAAATAGAAGATTTAGAAGGAGGAGTAAGGCTTATCGGACTTACAATTTCGTCTTTTAAAGAAAATACTGTAGAGCAATTAAGCTTATTGTAAAATTTATTGACAATTTAGAAGATTATGCATATAATAAAGTAGAAATTAAAATCTGTGACTAGAGATAGTATTATATTTTAAAGCTTAAGCGAGCCATCGGTTGGTGAAAGGAATGGTAGTGGAGGAATATAAGAATGGGCTCTGGTAGATGCAAGATGAACTCTTTTAAGAAAGTAGTTAAGCCGTATCTCTGCGTTATAAGAGTAGGATATCGAAATTTATTTCCGTATCTAAGTAAGGTGAGAAATATGATTAAAACATATTTCTAATTTGGGTGGCAACGCGAGCTATATCGTCCCATGTGTGGGAGTGATATGGCTTTTTTTATTTTCCCAAAGCTTAAACTAAACAAAGGATTTTTATCTAAGCATCGTCAATATAGGAGGGTGTATTAAATGGAAAAATATTTTGGAAAATTTGGTGGACAATTTGTACCGCAAGAGGCAATTAAAGCTTTAAATGAATTAGAGGAAGCATATTTAGAATTTAAAGATAGTGATGAATTTAAAAAAGAACTAAATTATTATTTAAAAGATTATGTAGGAAGAGAAACACCTCTTTATTTTGCCAAAAGGCTTTCAGAGTATGTAGGTGGAGGGAAAATATATTTAAAAAGAGAAGATTTAAACCATACAGGTGCTCATAAAATAAATAATGTTGTAGGTCAAATGCTGTTAGCTAAAAGAATGGGAAAAACAAAGGTAATTGCAGAAACAGGAGCAGGACAACATGGTGTTGCTACAGCAACAGTTGCAGCATTAATGGGAATGGATTGTACTGTATATATGGGTGAAGAAGATATAAGAAGACAAAAACTAAATGTTTTTAGAATGGAGCTTTTAGGTGCAACAGTAGTGCCAGTTACTCATGGAACAAGAACATTAAAGGAAGCTGTAGACAAGGCAATAGAGGAATGGGTTAAGGATATAGATAATAGCTTTTATGTTTTAGGATCAGCAGTTGGGCCACATCCGTATCCAACTATAGTAAGGGATTTTCAAAAGATAATTGGAGAAGAGGCTAAAAGACAATGTATGGAAAAGGAAGGAAAGCTTCCTAATGCAATTATAGCTTGTGTTGGGGGAGGAAGTAATGCTATAGGGATATTTAATGATTTTATAAATGATGATAATGTTTCTTTAATAGGCGTTGAGGGAGCAGGAGAAGGTGTTGAAACTGTAAAGCATGCTGCTACTATGACCATGGGAAGAGAAGCTGTAGTTCATGGAATGAATACTATTTGTTTAGTAGATGATGATGGTGAGCCTTTAGAGGCGTATTCTATATCAGCAGGATTAGATTATCCAGGAGTAGGTCCTGAGCATGCCTATTTAAAGGATAGAGGAAGAGCTAAATATGTACCATGTACAGATATAGAAGCGTTAGAGGGCTTTAAATTATTATCAAAGCTAGAGGGAATAATTCCAGCAATAGAAAGCTCTCATGCAATAGCTTATTCATTAAAATATGCTAAGGAAATAGATAAAAATGAATATATAATAGTTAATTTGTCAGGAAGAGGAGATAAAGATATTTATGAATTAATGGAAAAATTGAAATAAAATTAATATTATTATATATATTCAGAAAAACTCCCTTTAATAAAGGGAGTTTTTGATTTATAATTAATGTGCTAAAGAAAAAAGGTTAATGCTACGGAGGTATTAAGATGAATAAAGAACAATTAGCTAGAATGATAGACCATACTATATTAAAGCCAGAAGCTACTGAAGCGGAAATAATGACACTTTGCAAAGAAGCAGTTAAATATAATTTTGCATCAGTTTGTGTTAATCCATCAATGGTTCAAAAAGCAGCTACAATATTAGAAGGTAGTGAAGTAAAGGTTTGTACAGTTATAGGGTTCCCTTTAGGAGCAACAACTACAGCTGTTAAAGCATTTGAAACAGAAGATACAATAAAAAATGGTGCAACTGAAGTTGACATGGTTATAAATGTTGGAAAATTAAAAGAAAGAAATTTAGATTATGTAAGAAATGACATAAAAGCAGTAGTAGATGCTGCAAGAGGAAAGGCAATAACAAAGGTTATAATAGAAAGCTGTCTTTTAACTGATGAAGAAAAAGTAATAGCTTGTCAATTATCAAAGGAAGCTGGAGCAGATTTTGTTAAGACATCAACAGGATTCTCAACAGGAGGGGCTACAGCAGCAGATATTAAATTAATGAGAGAAACAGTAGGGCCAGAAATGGGAGTAAAGGCTTCAGGTGGAGTTAGAAGCAATGAAGACGCTTTACTTATGATAGAAAATGGAGCTACAAGAATAGGAGCTTCAGCTTCAATAGCTATATGTGAAGGAACAGTTTCTAATTCAAATTACTAATTTTGCAAAAGAGTTCGGTTTATGCCGAACTCTTTTTTTATTTTTTTTCAAAAGTTTATCCCTAAAATAGAAATTTAAGAATATTAATATATTAATTAACTAAAAAAGGGGGGAACTGCTTCTATAAAATTGTACACAAGTACAGTTTTTAAGTGGGAATATATGAAAAAAGAATTAACTCCACAAGAAATAAAATTTAAGCTTGACTTTAAGGGTCAATATGATGAGGAATATAAAGTACCTGAATTAGAGGATGCCTATAAAAAAGTTGGCAGAGCATTAAATATTGACAAGGATGGGTATAACCTATATTTAATAGATTCCTTTTCAAAGGATAAATTAAAAAAATTAACTAAATATATAGAGGAGCAGTATAGTTGTCTAGAACCTCCTAAGGATATATGTTATGTGGTTTTAGAAGATGATAAAAAACCAGAATCATTATTTGTGGAAAATGGTAATGGAAAAAAATTAAAGGATACGGTAGAAAGTATAAAAGAATCATATATAGATGTAATTGAAGAGTTTTATAGTAGCTCTTCAGAAGGTGAAAAGGATACATTAATAGATGAAATACAAAATAAGAGAAATAATTATGTCTCAGAATTAATGGATATGGCAAAGGAAGAGGGATTTGATGTTAAGGCAACAACAAAGGGATTTGCATTTATTCCATTAAAAAATGGAGAGATAATGACAGAAAAAGAATATGATGGGCTTGAAAAGGATGCAAAGGAAAAAATAGTATCTAAGGCATCTGTTTTAAAGAAAAAGGCAGAATTAGTTTTAGATAAACTAAAAGATGTAGAAGTAAAATCTATGAAAAAATTAAAGGATATTTATAGTGAGTTTTTAACTGAGCATATGGAAGACTTTAAAGATGATGCGCTTTTAGAATTTATTAATGATGATAGTGCTTATGAATACTTAGAAAGGTTATTTGTTGAAATAGAAAAAGAAATTGTAAATTGCTATACAATGGATATTGACGAAGATGAAGAAGAGTTAAATCAAGCTATAAATAAATATAATGTTCAAGTGTTGGTAGATAATAGTATGAATACACATCCACCAGTAATTTTTGAAGAAGATCCAAGTATTAATAATTTAATGGGGTTTATAGAGTATGAAAACCATAATGGTGTTTATACAACAGATATATCTTTAATAAATGCAGGCACAGTTTTAAAGGCAAATGAAGGCTGTTTAATATTAAGAATAAATGCATTAGCAACTAATTCTTATAGTTATTATTATTTAAAGAAGGCTTTAATGTCAAACAAGGTAACTTACGATACATCAAAGGGATATGTAGAATTTATGTCTATTAATGGATTAAAGCCAGAACCTATACCATTAAAGCTTAAGGTTATAATAATTGGTGATTATGAAACTTATGATGCTCTTTATAATGCAGATGAAGACTTTAGAAAGTTATTTCATTTAAGGGCTGAATTCGATACTATGGTAGATATGAATGATAATGTAAGTATGTATCTTAAGAAGTATTTAGATAATCAAATAAAAGAAAATAATTTAATGCCTCTAGAAGAGGATGGATCAAAGGAAATTTTGAAATATTTATCTAGAAAGGCTAGTAGTAAAAGTAAAATAAATATAGATGATTTTGACATAGATAAGCTAATAATACTAGCAAATAATTATTCAAAGGATAAGGGAGATAAAGCTATAACAAGAGAATCTATTTTAAAGATAGCTTATGAAGGGGAAAAGGTAGAAGAAGAGTTTATAAAAATGTATTTAGAAAAGAAAATCCTTATTTCAGTAAATGAAAAGAAAGTTGGATCTATAAATGCTTTAGCGGTTTTAGATACAGGATATCATTCCTTTGGAAAGCCTATGAGAGTTACTTGCATTGCTTATAAAGGATCAGGAAGAATTATAGATATTCATAAGGAAAGTCATTTAAGTGGTAAGATACATGAAAAATCTATAAATATATTAGAAGGATTACTTTACAATATATTAAATCCTTATGAAGAAATTCCAGTAGATTTTCATCTTAGCTTTGAACAAATATACGGATTAATAGAAGGTGATAGTGCATCAGTAGCAGAATCTATATGTTTACTATCTGCATTAAGTAAGAGGCCGATAAGACAAAATATAGCTGTAACAGGTTCCTTAAACCAATTTGGAGAAGTTCAGCCTATAGGTGGAGTAAATGAGAAAATAGAAGGTTTCTATAAGGTTTGTAAGCTTGTAGATACAATAGAAAACAAGGGGGTATTAGTACCAAATTCAAACAGAGATGAAATTATTTTAATACCAGAGGTGGAAGAGGCAATTGAAAGAGGAGACTTCCATATATATGTTATGAATACTTTAGATGATGCTATAGAAACCATGATTTTAAATGAAGGTGAAACTATAGAGGGATTTTTTGAAACAATAAAAGGAGAAATAAAAAAATATAAGAGTAAAAATGATGATTAAGGAATAACTTAAAGTATAATTTATAAAATTAAATATTTGATTGTTAAAAGCATCTAAGTAGAAGTATATTTCTTAATTTAGATGCTTTTTAAATATAAAAAATTATTAACTTATAGTTTATTTAAGTTATGTATTAAAAGAATTTTTAAAAATAAGCTTAAAAATAAAATTAAATATTTATTAATAGTTATTTTTATATTTGACTATGAATAAACTAATATGTTAAAATTATGGAAAAAGAAGGAAAAAATAAATTCCCAAAGGAGGTGAATTACTCTAGAGTGAAATCTTTAGAGTATTTAACATGTATCTTAAATTTAATAAAAATCAGGACAAACTTGTAATAAGTTTATTAGGAGAATTAGATCACCACAGTGCTGAAGAGGTTAGAGTAAAAATAGACGATAGAATAGATAGAGATAACATAAAAAAAGTTATATTAGATTTTAGCCAGGTAACTTTTATGGATAGCTCAGGAATAGGTGTTGTAATAGGAAGATTTAAAAAGATGCAAAATAGAGATGGGAAAGTATGTGTTGCAGATGTAAATAAAACAGTTAACAAGGTGTTTGAAATTTCAGGGATGTATAAAATAATAGAATCCTATAACAGTATAGATGAAGCAGTAAAGTGCATTTAAATGGAGGGGTTTAGGCTATGATGGATGTAGATAATAAAGTAAGTATAGAATTAATGAGCATATCACAAAATGAAGGATTTGCAAGAGTTGCAGTAGCAGCATTTGTTTCACAGTTAGATCCTACAGTTGAAGAAATAAGTGATGTAAAAACAGCAGTTTCAGAAGCTGTAACTAATTCTATAATTCATGGTTATAATAACAAAAAAGAGGGCATAATAAAAATAGGTGCGTATATAAGGGACACAGAATTAACGATTACAGTTGAAGATTTTGGAATGGGAATAGAGGATATTAATCAAGCGAGAGAACCACTGTACACTTCTAAACCTGAACTAGAAAGATCCGGAATGGGTTTTACTGTTATGGAAACCTTTATGGACAGTTTAACTGTTGAAAGTAAAAAAGGCCAAGGAACTAAAGTTGTAATGAAGAAAAAATTCAATGCAGTAAGTTAGGTGAAGTATATGGAAAATGGAAGTATGAGAAGAGAGGAATACAATTATGATGATAATTCAAAATTGATACCTCTTGCAAAGGCTGGAAATGAAGAGGCTATGAATAGAGTAATAGAAATGAATCTTCCGCTTGTAGCATCTATTAGTAAGAAATTCTTAAATAGAGGTTATGACTACGAAGATATATTTCAAATCGGCTCTATAGGTTTAGTAAAGGCTATAAAAAACTTTGACGGAAAATTTAATGTTAAATTCTCTACATATGCAGTTCCAATGATTATCGGAGAAATAAAAAGATTTCTAAGAGATGATGGAATTATAAAGGTAAGTAGAAATGTTAAGAGTTTAGCAAGAAAATTACATTTTGATAAAGAACAATTAACTAAAAAACTAGATAGAGAACCAACTATTGAGGAATTAGCTGAGTTTTCAGGGGTAGAAAAGGAAGATATAGTATTTGCAATAGAATCTTCTAATGGATTGCAGTATCTTTATGATACTATACATCAAGATGATGGTGCACCAGTTTTACTTATAGATAAATTAAGTGAAAAAGGTGAAGAAGACAGTAGCATGATAGATAAAATAGCATTAAAGGAAGCTTTAAGAAGCCTAGACAATAAATCTAGACAAATAATTATGCTAAGATATTTTAAAGATAAGACACAAGTTCAAGTGGCTAAGCTTTTAGGAATAAGCCAAGTGCAAGTTTCAAGGATAGAAAAGAAAGTGTTAGTTCAAATGAGAAAAAAATTAGAAGGATAATTACTTAAGATAATAAAAAGAAAAAGAGATGATATTATGAATAGAAAGTTTTAAAAGATACTTTAACTTAATTTAAAAGTTAAAGTATCTTTTTTTATAAAGTTATATCAATAAATTACCAATAAATTTTGGGTTTAGATTTAATATAAGTGGAATAATAACTCTATAGCTTTGGAAAGGAGAGATAGTTATGCAGAAAAAACATTCACCTAAAGAACAACGAATAGTGGATAAGTTTAAAAAAATAACAAAAGAGTCAGAGCCAAAGCCTAAAATAGGGAAAAATTGTCTTATGGCTTTTTTGGTTGGAGGAGCAATATGCACTGTTGGTCAAGTAATTCAGGTATTATTATTAAAATATGGTTTTCCAGATGAAGAAGTTAAAATAATGCTACCAATAATAATGGTATTTTTAGGGGCACTTTTAACTGGATTGGGAGTATATGATAAGATAGCAACTTTTGGTGGTGCAGGAACAGTTGTACCTATTACAGGTTTTGCTAATGCTATAGTAGCCCCAGCTATTGAATTTAAAAAAGAAGGCTTTGTATTTGGAGTTGCAGCTAAGATGTTTACTATAGCAGGACCAGTTTTAGTTTATGGAATAGGTAGTTCAGTAATAATTGGAATAATATATTATGTTATTCAATTATTTACTTGAAGATTTGATATCTTAAATTAATAATTAAAAAATTACTTAGGGAGAATAATTATGAGTAAGGAAATTTTAAAAAAAATAGGTAAACATACTGTAAAATTAAATAATCCGCCAAAAATAATTTCAACATACTCAATTGTTGGGCCTAAAGAAGGTGAAGGGCCATTAAAGGATTATTTTGATGAAATATTAACTGATGACACATTTGGAGAGGATTCCTTTGAAAAGGCTGAAAGTGAAATGATGCATACAGCAATAAGAGGGGCTATTACAGGAGCAAAGCTTAAAGAAGAGGATATAGATTATCTTTTTGCAGGTGATTTACTTAATCAAATTACATCATCATGTTTTGCGGCACGCCAATTAAATATACCTTTCTTTGGGCTTTATGGAGCTTGTTCTACTATGTCAGAATCCTTAAGTTTAGCAGCTATGACTATGGATGGAGGATTTGCAAAGTATGTAGTAGCATCAACTTCATCACATTTTAGTGCAGCAGAAAGGCAGTTTAGATTTCCTTTAGAATATGGATGCCAAAGATGTGCAACTTGTCAATGGACTGTTACAGGATCAGGAGCTATGATTCTTGGAAGACATGGAAATTATCCAGAAGTTACACATGTTACAACAGGTGTAGTTAAGGATTATGGAATAAAGGATGCAAATAATATGGGAGCAGCTATGGCTCCAGCAGCTGTAGATACATTAGTTAATCACTTTAAAGATACAGGAAGGGCTCCTAATTATTATGATGTAATTGCAACAGGAGATTTGGGGAAGGTAGGAAAAGAAATAACTACTAAGCTTATGATGGAATATGGATATGATATAAGCAACAATTATATAGATTGTGGAGATTTAATATTTGATGATGAAGCACAAAAAACAGACTCAGGAGGAAGTGGCTGTGGCTGTTCTGCAGTAGTTTCTTGTGGATATTTCTATAAAAGATTAATGAAAAAAGAAATAAAGAAAGTTCTTTTAATATCAACAGGAGCATTAATGAGTCCAACATCATCTCTTCAAGGAGAATCAATTCCAGGTATAGCTCATGCTGTAGCAATTGAATTTAATGTAAACTAGAAAGGAGATTTTACTATGCAATTTGTGAGTGCTTTTATAGTAGGAGGACTTATTTGTGTTATAGGTCAAATATTAATGGATACAACAAAGCTGACACCAGCTCGTATATTAGTTACCTTTGTAACCTTAGGTGCTATATTAGGAGCTTTTGGATTATATGATAAATTAATAGAAATAGGAGGAGCCGGTGCATCAGTTCCATTGCCTGGCTTTGGAAACTCATTAGCTAAGGGCGCAATTAAAGCTGTAAATGAAAAAGGGTTAATAGGTGCATTTACAGGAGGAATTACAGGGACAGCAGCAGGAATAACTGCAGCTATATTTTTTGGATATATGATGGCATGTATTTTTAATCCAAAAACTAAGTCATAAAATTAAATAATAAAGTCAATAATTACAATGTGAGGTGATATCATTGTATAAAGTTGACTATGAAAATATAAAAAGCCCGTTAATATATATTTTTGGTATGTTTATATTAGCGCCAGTTTTTTATTATATTTTCTATAAGTATAGTCTGCTAGCAATTATCCTTGCTAGCAGTTTTTTTATATTAATTTATTTTTATAAGGGAAATTTAGCAGTAATAGTATCTATAATTTTCTTTTTAATAGGTATTTTTAATAACTATAATTACTATAATTTTAAGCCTCATAAAGAAACTACTATAGTTGTTAAAAGGATAAGCTTTTATGGAGGAGAAGGTGAAATAGATGGACGAAAAGTTTACTTAAGAGGAGATTTAAAGGGAATAAAAAAAGGAGAAAAGATATTATCAATTGGAGAGTTTAATAAGGAAATTATAAGGGATAAAGGAATTGTTGGAAGCTATGATGTAAAGGAATATAAAAAAATCCACGGAGGAATTACAGAAAAACTGTATGATACAAGAGAAAAAATATTTCTAAAGATTAAAGATAAGATAGGAGCAAGAAGAGCTTCTATAATTACATCAATGGCATTTGGATATACAGATTTTTTAGAAAATGATGATAAGGTAGAAATGAAAAATTTAGGTGTAATGCATGCGGTAGCTGTTTCAGGGCTTCATATGGCATTGGTTTACACTTTACTTAAAAAGATATTTGGAGACAAGATTACTCCTATAGTAGCCTTTATATATGTTGTTTTTACAGGGGCAGCACTATCAACTATTCGTGCATATATAATGCTTATATGTATGAATATGGCCATACCATTGAGACGAAATTATAGTCCTTTAAGTGCATTAGCTTTATCAGGAATATTAATATTATTATTTAAGCCTTATTCAATTTTTGAAGTTGGTTTTCAATTATCATTTTTAGCAACACTAGGAATAATTGTTTTTAACAAGAGAATAAATAAAAAATTATATAAGTTACCAAAGTATTTAAGGGAAGGCATATCTATAAGTATTTCAACTCAAATTTTTACTTTTCCTATATTAGTATTAACATTTCAAGAGTTTTCTGTAAGCTTTCTTTTAGGAAACTTAATTCTTTCACCAATAATTAGCTTAATAGTGGCTTTAGGAAATTTAATTGTAGTTTTTTCGTCTATTGATATTATTTTTAATTATTTGTGTTTTATAGCATATTATATTACTAGATTAATGGATTTAACTATTGATATTTTAAGATGTATAACACCAGAGTTAGTTTATTTAAATGAGGGGGTAGCAACGGTTTATTTATCTATATTATTAGGAGGTTATTATTATAAAAAGGGGTTTAAGAAAATGATTTATATTCCATTTATAATGGTGACATACATTAGTTTATGTATATATAGCCCTTTTATTAAAATGAAATATTATAGAGAAGGTGCTATAGTAGTTTCTTTTAAGGGAGAAAGAATAGTTGTGCAAACCAAAAAAACTTTAAATATTGAAAAAATAAAAAATACTACTTTAGCAACTAAAATATATAAGGATATAAAAGCACTAAAAATAAAAGGTGATGTTAGTTTAGATTTTTTAGATAAAGATATTATTTTAAATAATAAAGGCAGAAAGTTTTTAATAGTGGTTACTGGAGACAAAAGAACCTCTGAATATGATATAATAAATTTCAACGAAGGAACCTTTAGTGAAATAATTATTTTAGATAAAAAGGTTTTAAAATTAGATTAAAGAAAGGTAGATTATCTTGATAAATTTTGATGCGTTAGAAGTAGAAGTGAAAAAAGGAAGTTTAAATAACTCATATATATTTTGTGGATTAGACGAAGAACTAATAAAAGAGGGAATTAGGTTAATTGTAAAAAAATCAATAGATCCAAACTTTGAAGAATTAAATTATATAAGGTTAGATGGAATGACAGCTACCTTTGAAGAGATAGTTAATGCTTGCGAGACTATGCCATTTATGGGTGAAAGAAAAGTTGTAGAAGTATATAGAACAAACTTTTTAAAGGAAAAAACTGATGCTAGTGGAACTAAGACATATAATGAATTACTTAAATATTTAAAGGATTTACCACCATATACAATACTTGTTATGTATTACGTATTTAACGATAAAAGAGAAAATCCTAAAAAGTGTAAAAAGTTAACTGCATTAGGAAAAGTATCTAAGGTAGTTTATTGTGATAAGTTAAAAAGAGATAGATATTATAAGAAAATAGAAGATGTTTTTAAAGAAAAAGGAGCTAATATAGGTAAGATAGAAGTTAGATATTTTGCAGATAAAGTACAAAATAACTTTGACATTATAAAGAGGGATGCAGAAAAAATAATTTGTTATACAAATGGAAGAGAAATAAAGAGAGCTGATATAGATAAGTTAGTTCCAAACAAAAGTGAAGATGATATATTTGATTTAATTGATTTTATATCACAAAGAAAAGTGGAAAAGGCTTTAGATTTAATGGATGAATTATTATTTAAGGCAGATCAGCATATGCTTATAATTTCTAATATACAAAGTAATTACGATAAGCTTTATAAAATTAAGGTTTTACTAGCTAAGGGAAAAAGAGGCGATGAAATAGCATCAAAGTTAAAATTTCATCCTTATGTAGTAGAAAAATTATCAGCACAATGTAGTAAGTTTTCTTTAAAGCAATTACAGGAATTAATGAAACTTTGTATTGAAACTGAAAAAAAACTTAAATCTTCTGGAGTAGATAAGCAAACAGAAATGGAGCTTATGTTATTTAAATCTTTTATGATTAAGTAAAATTATGTAAAATAATAGCCGGTCCAAATGGACCGGCTTCTTATTTGATTACGCCATAGCGTTTAACTTTGCAGCTAATCTTGATTTCTTTCTAGCTACCATGTTCTTGTGACATACTCCTTTTTGAGCAGCCATGTCTAAAGCTTTAACAGCCTTAGGGAAAAGAACGTTAGCCTCTTCTGCGTTGTTAGCAGTAACAGCAGTTTCAAACTTCTTTATAGCAGTTTTTAAAGCTGATTTTATCATTCTGTTTTGAGCAGTTTTAGCTTCTGTAACTTTGATTCTCTTTTTTGCTGATTTAATGTTTGCCATATCTAATTCACCCCCTTAAAAATTTTGTAGGGTCTCTTTTGCAGTTTTGGGGAAATCTGCGTTCGAGTTCGTTTTTAACATACTAGATTATAACACTGAAACTTTATAAGTTCAAGTATTAAATTAAAACATTAAGGAAAAATAAAAAGGATATATGAAAAAATAAAAAGAAAAATGAAAAATTGGAGGTATTTTATGATAAGTGTAAGAACGGATTTGGCCATTGAAGCTAAGGTAATGTACACGGAAGAAAACAAGCGAGAGCTAGACGGAGTAATAGTTGACGAGGAAACTGAAGAGGATATAAAGATAACAACAGTGACAATTGAAACTGACGAAGCAGGAAAAGAACTTGGTAAACCTGCCGGAAATTACATAACTATAGATTTTCCTGAATTTACACATTATGATGGAGAATCTATGGATAAAGTGTCTAAAGTAGTAGGTAATGTATTAGGAAGATTAGTTGATTTACCAGAGGATAAGACTGCTCTTGTGGTAGGATTAGGAAACTGGAAGGTAACACCAGATGCATTAGGACCAAAGGTAACAGAAAAAATAATGGTAACAAGACATTTAAAAGAAGTTATGCCAGATGCAATAGATGATTCAGTTAGACCAGTTTGTTGTATAGCTCCTGGAGTTTTAGGTATTACAGGAATGGAAACAGGAGAAATAATAAAATCAATAGTAGATAGAATAAAGCCGGATTTTGTTATTTGTATAGATGCTTTAGGATCAAGAAAGCTAGAAAGAGTAAATAGAACTATTCAAATAAGTGATACTGGTATATCACCAGGTGCAGGTGTTGGAAATCATAGAATGAAAATAAATGAAGAAACTGTAGGTGTTAAGGTTATAGCAGTTGGAGTACCAACAGTTGTGGATGCAGCAACTATAGCTAATGATACAATGGATCTTTTATTGGATGGACTTATTGGAAAGGCAGAAACCGGAAAAGAGTTTTATAATATGTTAAAAAGTGTTGATAGAGTTGAAAAAAATGCTTTAATTAAAGAGGTGTTAAATCCTTTTATAGGAGATTTAATGGTAACGCCAAAGGACGTAGATGCTGTAATAGAATCATTATCTAAGATAATTTCTAATGGTATTAATATGGCTATTCAACCTAACTTAGATATGGAAGACATAAATAAATTTATGAACTAAAATTTTTAAAATAGAATAAAAAAGTATTAATAATTATGTTAAATCCCTCATATATATTAAAGTATGTGAGGGTTTTTTTTACTTGGAAACATAATTATTAAATATTAATTAAGACATAAATAATTATGTAAATATAAAAATATACATATAAAGAAAGGGGGAATGGAATTGTATGAATTAAAATCGAGAAGGAATATAAAATCAAGTAGTAGGTATACTCCAAAAGGAAATAACTCTAAAAGTACCTCTAAGATAAGTATGGAATATATAGTAATAATAGCATTTATAATAATATTGCTTATTAGGTCTGTTATCATAATAAGTGAAAATAATGAAAGAGGAGCATTTGCATATGTTCAGCTTTTAAACTTTGGAATGCCAATAGTTGAAAATCAAGCTTATAATGAAGAGGATTTTCAAGAAAATCGCTTATCAGTAAAAACAGTAATTTCAGAAGCTTTAGGATTAGGAGATATAAATGCCTTTTCTATTATGGGAAAGGAATTAAGCTTATTTAATGTTGGAAGTAATGAAGTTATGTCAGGTAGTGGTGTTTCAAATAAAGAGATAGCAGGATTAAAGCCTTTTAGCTTAAAGGATAATAGCGTTGCAAAGCTTACCCCAGAACAAATTGCAGAATTAAATAAAGTAAGCAGTGCATATGACCCATCATTAAAGAAAACATTAGATAATTCAAAGCCAGAGGTTTTAATATATCATACACATGCTACAGAAAATTATGCTGAAGCAGATAAAGATACTACAGATAATAACTTTAATGTTATAGGAGTTGGAGAAATACTTGCAAAGGAATTAGAAGAAGGATATGGAATTTCAGTTATACATGATAAAACAGTCCATAGTTTAGGTGGGTATAATGATAGTTACTTAAGATCAGGAGAAACAGTACAATCTTATTTAAATACTTATGGTGATTTCAAATTAATAATAGATCTTCATAGAGATTCAGCACCAAGAAATGCAGTTGTAACTGAAATAAATGGTGAAACAATAGCGAGAATGATGTTTGTACAAGACTCATTAAGTGGTAGATATGATGCGCAAAAGGCCATGACAGATAAATTAACATCAATATCAGATACGTTATTTCCAGGTCTTTTAAAGCAGCCAACAGTATATGATGGTGGTAAAAATCACTTTAACCAAGACTTAAGTGATAATTCATTACTTATAGAATGTGGATCAAATAGCAATAATGCACAAGAAGCTAAATTAACAGCAAAATATATTGCTAGACTTTTAGCTGAATATTTAAATAGATAATAATTGAATAAATATAGAAAATATGAGCATCCTTATAAACAGAATTCTTAGTTTCAGATGGAGTTTTAACTCACTCTGGAGGTTAGAAATTGATTATCTAGGGGCGTGGACCTTGTTAGCTCCATCCTGAAGAGGAGGGAGTGTTACAACGGCTGCCCATCAGATAGATATAAATTTTAGGGGGTGCTTATTTTTGTTTAAAAAAAATTTAATTATAGGTATGATAATTTTTACATTAATCATTTTAGTTGGATTTACAACTATAAATATAATTAATACAAAAGCTTTATCGCCTATAGGAAATGGTGAAGATAATTATAATATGGTAAGTGAAGAGTTTGGAGATGATTTTAAAGAATTTATAAAGGATAATGCAGCAGTAAAGATATATACAGTAGATGAAGAAAATGAAAATACAACCATAAAGATAAAAGATAAGGAAGTAAGAATAAAAAAGGAAAATCCGTTTATAAAGGGATTTTCTATAATGACTTCTAAAGTAAAAGACACCTTTAATGGTATAAAGAATAAATTTGATGGAAAAATAAAAGAAAATACTAATAATGAAAAAGAAGTAAACATTGAAGTTAAAGATGATAAATTAAATAACATAGTTGATGATTTTATTAATGAAAGGGAAAATAGCAACCAAAATACAAATGAAGATTTACAAAGGAATGATAACTCTAATAAGGAGTTAGAGTAAAAGAGTGATAAAAGTATGATTTTAAAGTACATAAGAGGACTAATTCCCTAATAAATTTAGTAGATATTTTTTATATTGACATAAACTATGTAATTTATGATATAATTTAGCTTGATTTAATTATAATGGGGGTGAAGTAACTATTAGCCCAAGAGGTAAATAGTTTAGATATATGAAAAACAATAGACAAGAACGTATTAGAAATTTTTCAATAGTTGCACATATAGACCATGGTAAGTCAACCCTAGCAGATAGATTATTAGAAGCAACAGGAACTCTTACTCAAAGAGAAATGGAAGAACAAATCCTTGATAATATGGAAATTGAAAAAGAAAGAGGAATTACAATAAAATCACAGGCAGCAAGACTTATATATAGAAGAGCTGATGGTGAGGAGTACATATTAAATCTTATAGATACTCCAGGACATGTAGACTTTACATATGAAGTATCAAGAAGTTTAGCAGCATGTGAAGGAGCTATTTTAGTAGTAGATGCTACACAAGGGGTTCAAGCTCAAACTTTAGCAAACTGTTATTTAGCATTAAATAATGATTTAGAAATTGCTCCAGTAATAAATAAAGTTGATTTACAATCAGCAAGACCAGATGAAATAAAACAAGAAATTGAAGATATAATAGGTATAGAAGCTCATGATGCACCAATGATATCAGCAAAAACTGGTTTAAATATTGGTGATGTTTTAGAAGCTGTAGTTGAAAAGATACCAGCTCCAACGGGAGATGAAGAAGCTCCTTTAAAGGCATTAATATTTGACTCATATTATGATAGTTATAAAGGTGTCGTATCATATGTAAGAGTTATTGATGGAGTAGTTAAGCCTGGAACTAAGATTAAGTTAATGGCAACTAACAAGGTTTATGAAGTAACTGAAGTAGGTGTATTTACACCTAAAACATTACCAATACCTGAATTAAGAGCTGGAGATGTTGGATATATTGCTGCATCAATTAAAAATGTTAGAGATGCAAGAGTTGGAGATACTATTACAGAAGCTGATAGACCAACAGAATCTGCATTAGAAGGATATAAGCCTGCTATACCTATGGTTTACTCAGGTATTTATCCAGTAGATGGAGCTAAATATCAAGAATTAAAGGATGCATTAGAAAAGTTACAAATAAATGATGCTGCCTTAAACTTTGAACCAGAAACATCTATAGCATTAGGTTTTGGATTTAGATGTGGATTCTTAGGGTTATTACATATGGAAATAATCCAAGAAAGAATAGAAAGAGAATTTAACCTTGACATCATAACTACAGCGCCATCAGTTATATACAAAGTTATAAAAACTAATGGTGAAGTAATTGAACTTACAAATCCTACAAACCTTCCAGAACCTACAGAAATAGATTATATGGAAGAACCAGTAGTTAAGGGAAGCATAATAGCACCATCAGATTATGTTGGAGCTGTAATGGAGCTATGTCAAGAA
Organism: Clostridium sp.; assembly: GCF_051654825.1. Taxonomy (GTDB): domain Bacteria; phylum Bacillota; class Clostridia; order Clostridiales; family Clostridiaceae; genus Clostridium. The sequence continues at coordinate 51,497 of NZ_JBOFYU010000221.1, read as the reverse complement.
AGAAGAGGAACATTTATAGATATGCAATACTTAGAGGAAACAAGAGTTGCAATAAACTATGATATACCTCTAAATGAAATAGTTTATGATTTCTTTGACACTTTAAAATCAAGAACTAGAGGTTATGCATCTTTAGATTATGAATTTAAAGGATATATAAGAACTGAGCTAGTTAAGCTTGATATTATGTTAAATGGAGATGTAGTAGATGCTTTATCTATGATAGTTCCAAAGGAAAGAGCTTACGATAAGGGAAGAGGAATAGCTGAAAAGCTTAAGGAAATAATACCAAGACAAATGTTTGAAGTTCCAATTCAAGCTGCAATAGGTTCAAAAATTATAGCTAGAGAAACAGTTAAGGCTATGAGAAAAGACGTACTTGCAAAATGTTACGGTGGAGATATTTCAAGAAAGAAAAAGCTATTAGAAAAGCAAAAAGAAGGAAAGAAGAGAATGAGACAAGTGGGATCAGTAGAAATACCACAAGAAGCATTCATGTCAGTTTTAAAAGTAGATTAATTTATAAGTTAGCAAATGCTATGCTTTTATATAAAAGCATAGCATTTTTTTATTTGCTAAAAGTAAAAAAATATGAAAGAGATTAGTTTTTTAGGAATATATTTTCTATAAAGCTACATGTAGGTGTCAAATCAACATTTTCAGCTAGAGCCTTTAAGTAAGGTACAAATTTATAATTATCCATTTCAATAAATTTAGAAACAGGAGGGTTTATTCTAAAATAATTGCTTTTCAAAAACTCTCTACAATAGATATCCTCTAAATCACACATTCCATCCATTAAAAGAGAAACTAAGGGAGAATGCATTTTAGTAAAGGGATGAAATGACCATTGAAAAATTCCCCATTTTTCTGTATTTCCATGTATTCTTTCGGAACTATCGCCAGTACCAATAGATAAAAGCTTTATTTCACGTGAATATCCTCTATATCTAATGGCATTTAAGGAAGAAAAAATACAGGCAGCAGTTGGAGAATTTGCAACTACACCACCATCAATAAAATTATTATGAGATGGAAAATATGTAGGTGCAGCAGAACTAGCTAAAGCAGCATCGATAACAGTGAAGCTAGAGGTTTCATTAGGAGTTAAATTATTAATAAAAACAGCCTCCCAAGAATCATTAGTAAGACCTTTAACATTAAAGGTTGGAACATAGACATGTTTTTTTAAGTCTCCTATAGTTAAATCATCTGGAAAGTATTTTGATAGCTCAATTTTTAAATTTTTATTACTAAATTTAGGTTTAAAAAGGTTAAATCTAGAGGGTGAAAAGATTTTCTTAGTTACTTCATAGCTATATAAATTATCTAAATTATCTATAGAAATTCCGTATGCTAAAGCAAGTGCTATTATTGAACCAGTAGAAGTTCCTGCAAATAAATCAATTTCATTTAATAAATTAGGGTGTTTTTCACATAGCTTTTTCAGTATTCTAACAGATAAGGCTCCTCTTACACCTCCACCATCAAAGGCTAATATTTTAAAACTCTTCATAGTTAATCTCCTAATAATTTATATTAATTAAGATATTCAGAATTTAAAATTATGATAGTGAATATATTGAGTAAAAGTAAATATAAAGAATTAAATATAAAGTGTAATTATTTACAAACTTAATAAATATATATTATTGTAAATATTTTTAGAGGGATGGGATATATTATGTTAGAAGCAATTTTAAGAGATGTTAAAGTAAAGGGAAAGAAAATTAGAAACTCTGGATATACTACAGGATTATTAAAAAAGAAAAGTGGAGAGGTAGTTTATATTTCTATACCATCATATAAGTTAGATACTTATGTATCAAGGTATGGAGCAAAGGACGAAATAGAATTAAATTTAATAGGAGAAAGAGTAGTATCTAAGGTTTCAGTTTTAAAAAGAGATGTGCTTAGTCATAATATAATGAATATAGAATTGCTAGAAGTATAGATATGTAATATACTTTAGTAAATTTAATAAAATTAAGGGTTACTGACATAGTTTAGTAGCCTTTAATGTTTAATAAAAATTAGGAAGTGAAAAAATGAATAAATTAAAAGAAATAGCATTATATATACATATACCATTTTGTAAACAAAAATGTTTTTACTGTGATTTTCCATCATACTCTTCTTTAGAGCCTCTAATGGATGAGTATATAGAAGCATTAACAAAGGAAATTGAAGAAAAGGCATCAAAGTACTCTATTAGGAGTATTTTTATAGGAGGAGGAACTCCCTCATATTTAAATAAAAATCAAATAGAAAAATTACTTATTTCTATAAATAAGCTTAACTTAATGGAAAATATGGAGTTTTCTATGGAGTGTAATCCAGGAGCATTAGAGGAAGATAAGCTTAATGCTATGAAATCAGGTGGTGTAAATAGAATAAGTATGGGACTTCAAGCTGTGCAAGATGAATTGCTTAAAAAGTTAGGAAGAATTCATACATATGATGAGTTTAAGGAAAATTTCAAATTAGCTAGAAAAGTAGGTTTAGAAAATATAAATGTTGATTTAATGTTTGGTCTTCCAAATCAAAAGGTTAGTGATTGGATAGAATCATTAGAAGTTATTGCAGATTTAAATCCAGAGCATATTTCAGCATATAGCTTAATTATTGAAGAGGGAACTAAATTTTATGGTTTATGGAATAATGATAAGTTAAATTTACCATCAGAAGATGATGAAAGAGAAATGTATTTATTAACTAAAAAGGTGTTAAAGGGCAAAGGATATAATCAATATGAAATATCTAATTACTCTAAAGAGGGGTATGAGTGTTTACATAATAAAATTTATTGGGAATGTGATGAATATCTAGGAGTTGGATCATCATCAAGTTCATTTATAGATGGATATAGATTTAAAAATATAAATAACGTAAAAGAATATATAAAAAAAATAAAAAATAATGAAGATACAAGGGAAGAAAAAGTTAAAAACTTAAAAGAAGATAGTATAGAAGAATTTATGTTTATGGGACTTAGGCTAATTAATGGAATAAGTAAAAGAGAATTTATTACTAGATTTGGTATAGATATTAAGAGTATATATGGAGAGGTTATAGAAAAAAATAAAGAGAGAAAGTTACTAGAAGAAGATAATGAAAATATAAGGTTAACTGAAAAGGGTATAGAGCTGTCTAATAGTGTTATGAGCGAATTTATATTAGAAAAATAATAATGAGTTATATAGTAAATTGAAGAAATAATTAGAAATAATAAGAAATATTAATTTAATTTAAATTTATTAGCTAAGATAAATGAATTTAAATATTTAGATTATTGACAAAAAACCCAATAAGGAATATATTGATATTGTAGTCATTAGCACTCGACATTAATGAGTGCTAACAGTTAGAGGTGATGTCATGGCTATTGATGAAAGAAAAATTAAAATACTTCAAGCTATTATTAATGACTATATCATGACAGGAGAACCAGTAGGTTCTAGAACAATAGCAAAAAGGCATGATTTAGGAGTTGGATCAGCTACAATTAGAAATGAAATGGCAGATCTTGAAGAAATGGGATATTTAGAACAACCTCATACTTCTTCAGGAAGAATACCTTCAAGTAAGGGATATAGATTGTATGTTGACCAATTAATGTGTAATGAAAGCTTAAGTAAAGAAGAAGAGCTTAAAATTAAAGAATATATTATTAATTCTGCCATGTATGAAGTAGACAAAATTGTTAAACAAGCTTGTACACTACTTTCAGAACTTACTAATTTAACATGTATGGTACAAACACCATCAGTTAAAAGAAGTTATATAAAATCAATTCAGCTACTTATGATAGATAACTATAATTTAGTTTCTGTTATAGTTGCAGATAGTGGAGTAATAAAAAACCATAGAATAAGAGTTACTGATATGCCAGAGACAGATACACTTCAAAGGATAAATAAGGTTTTAAATAGAAACCTTAAGAATCTGACTATAGAAGAAATTAATCTAGAGGTAATTAACAATTTGAAAGGTGAATTAAAAGGGTTTGACGAGTTATTTAATGCTATTTTACCAGCTTTATATGAAACTCTTAAGGAATCAAATAATTCAGATATATTAGTAGAAGGTACAACAAATATATTTAATTATCCCGAGTACAATGATATAGAAAGGGCTAAAGAAATACTTTCTCTAATAAATGATAAAGATTGTGTAATAGAACTTTTAGAGCCTCAAGGCGAAATATCAATAAAAATTGGTGAAGAAAATTATTTCCCTGAGGCAAAAGAATGCTCTGTAATTTCAGCTGAATATTCTTTAGATGGACGCCCAATAGGAACTATAGGATTAATTGGTCCGAGGCGGATAAATTATTCAAAGGTTATAGCTATTATGGGTCAAGTAATGAAGGAATTAAATAAAAGTTTAAGAAATCAAAGTATTGAATAAGAGAGAAACGAGGTGTTGTTATGGAAAATAACAAGGAGTTTAATGAAGAAATCATAGATGAAACTATAGAAGATATAGAAGTTGAAGAAGAAAATATTGAAAATGTAGAAGAAATTGAAGCTGAAGAAACTGAAAAAGTTGAAGAAGAAACTTCAGAAGCAAAGGAAGAGCCAAAAGATAGCTGGAATCCTTTAAAAACAGTTAAAAATTTAAAGGAAGAAAATAAAAAGCTTACAAATGAAGTAGAAGCATTAAAAGAAAGATTATTAAGAATTAGTGCTGAATACGAAAATTATAGAAAAAGAACAGCTAAAGAAAAAGAAGGTATTTATACAGATGCTTGTACAGATGTATTAAAAGAAATGTTACCTGTTTTAGATAACCTAGAAAGAGCTCTTCAAGCTGATGGAAGTATAGAAGACTTTAAAAAGGGAATTGAAATGACTATAAAAGGTGTTTCAGGATCATTTGAAAAGCTAGGGGTTGAAGAAATAGATGCAACAGGAAGCTTTGACCCAAATCTTCATCAAGCTGTTATGCATATTCAAGATGAAAATCTTGATGCTAATGTAGTAGCTGAAGTATTCCAAAAGGGATATAAAAGAGGAGATAAGGTTATAAGATATACAATGGTTAAAGTAGCAAATTAGTAAAATATATTTTAGAAAAATTAAATTTAAAAAATGAAATCTAATAGATTTTTAGGAGGAATATATTATGGGAAAAATTATAGGAATTGACTTAGGAACAACTAACTCATGTGTTGCAGTTATGGAAGGTGGAGAACCAGTAGTAATCAGTAATGCAGAAGGTGCAAGAACAACTCCTTCAGTAGTTTCATTCCAAGCTAACGGAGAAAGATTAGTAGGGCAAGTTGCTAAAAGACAAGCGATTACAAACCCAGATAAAACAATAATATCAATTAAAAGACATATGGGAACTAACTATAAAGTTACTATAGATGGAAAAGATCATTCACCACAAGAAATATCAGCAATGGTACTTCAAAAAATTAAAGCTGATGCAGAAGCTTACTTAGGTGAACCAGTTACTCAAGCTGTTATAACAGTTCCAGCTTACTTCAATGACTCAGAAAGACAAGCGACTAAAGATGCTGGTAAAATAGCAGGATTAGAAGTATTAAGAATAATAAACGAACCAACAGCTGCAGCTTTAGCATATGGTTTAGATAAAATGGATACAAACCAAAAGATATTTGTTTATGACTTAGGTGGAGGTACTTTCGACGTATCAATCCTTGAATTAGGAGATGGTGTATTTGAAGTATTATCAACTAATGGAGATACAAAATTAGGTGGAGATGATTTTGATGAAAAAATCATGAACTTCATTGCAGATACATTTAAAGCAGAAAACGGAATAGATTTAAGAAATGATAAAATGGCACTTCAAAGATTAAAAGAAGCTGCTGAAAAAGCTAAGATAGAGTTATCATCATCAATGCAAACAAACATAAACTTACCATTCATCACTGCTGATGCAACTGGTCCAAAGCATATTGATCTTAACTTAACAAGAGCTAAATTTAACGAAATAACTCATGACCTAGTTCAAAGATCTATTGAACCAATGAAAAAAGCTTTAGCAGATGCTAATCTTTCATTAAGTGATATAGATAAGGTAATATTAGTTGGTGGATCAACAAGAATTCCAGCTGTTCAAGAAGCAGTTAAAAACTTTACTGGAAAAGATCCATCAAAGGGAGTTAACCCAGATGAATGTGTTGCTGTAGGTGCAGCTATACAAGCAGGTGTATTAACTGGAGAAGTTAAGGACGTATTATTATTAGACGTTACACCATTAACATTAGGAATTGAAACTTTAGGTGGAGTTGCTACTGCACTTATAGAAAGAAATACAACTATACCAGCTAAAAAGAGCCAAACTTTCTCAACAGCAGCAGATGGGCAAACATCAGTTGAAATCCACGTTGTTCAAGGTGAAAGACAAATGGCAGCTGACAACAAGACTTTAGGTAGATTTACTTTATCAGGTATTGCTCCAGCTCCAAGAGGAATTCCTCAAATCGAAGTTACATTTGATATAGATGCTAATGGATTAGTAAAAGTATCAGCTGTAGATAAAGCAACTAACAAGGAAGCTAATATAACAATTACTGCTTCAACTAACTTATCAGATGATGAAGTAGAAGCAGCAGTTAAAGAAGCAGAAAAGTTTGCTGAAGAAGATAAAAAGAGAAAAGAAAAAATAGAAGTTAAAAATAACGCTGATCAAGTAGCTTACCAAACTCAAAAGACTTTAGAAGAACTTGGAGATAAGGTATCAGCAGAAGATAAAGCTAAGATAGAAGCTAAATTAGAAGAGTTAAACAAGATTAAAGATGGCGAAGATTTAGAAGCTATAAAGAAAACTATGGAAGAATTAACTCAAGAATTCTATGCAGTATCATCAAAGATTTATGCTGATGCAAATGCTAATGGTGGAGCTCAAGATGCTGGATTCGATCCAAGCAACATGGGTGGAGCTAATGCAGGTGCAGCTAATGATGACAATGTAGTAGATGCTGACTTTGAAGTAAAAGAAGATAAATAGTTGTAACCATAAGGTAAAATAGCTATAATATATGAATGAGGGAAGATAAAGTTCGTCTTCCCTCTTTAATAAGTAAAAATAATTTGGTGGTGAAAGAATAGATGGCAAATAAAGACTATTACGCATCCCTTGGTATAGAGAAGGGAGCTTCAGATGATGAAATAAAGAAAGCCTTTAGAAAGCTAGCTATAAAATATCATCCTGATAAAAATCAAGGTAATAAAGAAGCAGAAGATAAGTTTAAGGAAATAAATGAAGCTTATCAAGTGCTTTCAGATCCAGAGAAGAAAGCAAGATATGACCAATATGGAACTGCTGACTTTGATGGAAGTGGATTTGGAGCAGGTGGTTTTGGTGGCTTTGACTTCTCAGATATGGGAGGCTTTGGTGATATATTTGATAGCTTCTTTGGCGGCGGCGGTGGCGGCGGTAGAAGAAGAAATGGGCCTCAAAGAGGTGACGATTTAGAATATAATTTAACATTAACTTTTGAAGAAGCAGTTTTTGGAGCTGAAAAGGAAATTGCTATTAACAGAAGTGAAAATTGTGAAGCTTGTAGGGGTTCAGGGGCAAAGCCGGGAACTAGTCCTAAAACTTGTCCTACTTGTAATGGAAGTGGTCAAGTAAGAGTTCAAAGACAAACTCCATTAGGAAGCTTTGTAAGTACATCTACTTGTGATAAATGTGGTGGAAAAGGTAGCGTTATAGAAGAACCATGTACATCATGTAGCGGAAGAGGTCAAACAAGAAAGAATAGAAAAATTACTGTTAATGTACCAGCTGGTGTTGATACGGGTAATGTAATGCCATTAAGAGGTCAAGGAGAGCATGGCAAAAATGATGGACCTCCAGGAGATTTATATATAAGAATTAATGTTACTCCATCAAAGAAATTTGTTAGAAAAGGTAACGATATATATATAGATGCACATATATCAATGGCAAAGGCTGCTCTTGGAACTGAAATTACAGTTGCTACTGTTGATGGGGATGTTAAATATAACGTACCATCAGGAACTCAATCAGGAACTTTATTTAGATTAAAGGGTAAGGGAGTTCCAAAGGTAAATTCTTCAGGAAGAGGAGATCAATACGTTAAGGTAGTTGTTGATATTCCTAAGAGTTTAAATGATAAGCAAAAGGAAGCATTAAGAATGTTTATGGAGGCATCAGGTGAAAGCTTTGATGAATCTTCAATGCATAAAAAAGGATTTAAAGATTTATTTAGTAAAAAATAGACTTTTAAAGGTTTGAGAAATCAAACCTTTATTTTTTTTACTTAAAGTATAATTATCTAACAAAACTCAAAAGATAAATTGTATATAGGTATATGCTAATTATGAATATAATAAAATCCAATAAAGACTAGTAAATATTAGTGATATAATAAAAATGATAAATAAAGAGTAGAGGTGGAAATTATGGAAGAATTAAAGAAAGTTTTATATAGTGAAATAGAAGCTTTTAGAGAAAAGGGACATAAATTCTTAAATGGGGAACTAAACGTAATGCAATTTAAGCATGCCTCAGGTGGGTTTGGAATTTATGCTCATCGTGGAGGAAAGGAATTTATGATTAGATTAAGAATTCCTTCAGGGGTAACTGATGTAAATGAAATTAAAAAGGTTTATGATTTAGCTGAAAAGTATGGAATGAAGAGGATACATCTAACTACTCGTCAAGCAATACAATTACATGGATTATCAATTGATGATGTATGTGACTTAATGAAAGAAGCATTAGATAATGATATATATACAAGAGGTGCAGGAGGTAATTTCCCAAGAAATGTTGCTCTTTCACCATTATCTGGGGTTAATACAGAAGAAGCATTTGATGCTACACCTTATGCATTAGCTGTTGGAAATCACTTCTTAGAAAAAATATATACTTATAAACTACCAAGAAAGTTAAAGGTATCTTTCTCAAGCAGTAATGCTGATGGAGCGCATTGTACAGTTCAAGATTTAGGTTTCTTAGCTATAAAAGATGGAGATAAAGAATGCTTTAGAGTTTACTTAGGTGGAGGATTAGGGCAAAATCCTAAAATGGCAGTTAAGTACCCAGAGCTTATTGAAGCAAAGGATGTTTTATATCATATAGAAGCAATGACAAAGTTCTTTATGGCTGAAGGTGATTATGAAAATAGAAATAAAGCAAGAGTAAGATATATTTTAGATAGAATGGGTGAAGAAGAATTCTTAGCACAATATAAAAAATATGTAGATGAAGCTATGAATGAAGGTGGATTAGACCTTAATATTGAGCATAAAGCGTATAAAAAGAATGGAATTTCAACTGAAGTAAAATCTGCAAGATTATTTAAACAAAATCAAGAAGGATTATATAGCGTTTACTTACATCCAGTTGGTGGACAATTAGAATTAAACGATTTAAAGGAAATAATTAATAATATAGAAAAAATCGAAGATGTAGAAATAAGATTAGCTATGACAGAGGGAGTTTACTTTAGAAATCTTACTGGAAAAGAAGCAGAAGAATTATTAGCATTAACAGAAGATATGGGTGGGAAAACTGTCTTTGAGCAAAGTGTAGCATGTATAGGAGTTCCGACTTGTCAAGTTGGTTTATGCAATAGTCAAGGGCTTTTAGAATCTATTATGAATTATTTTAAAGAAAAAGGATTTGAAAAGGATGTATTACCAAGAGTTTATATCTCAGGATGTGGAAACTCTTGTGGAGTTCATCAAATAGGTTCAATAGGATTTACAGGAAAGAAAAAGAGAGTAGATGAATCTGTTCAAGAATGCTTTACATTATTTGTTGATGGGGCATATTCTATAGATAATGCTAGGCTAGGAAAGGGTTATGGAGAAATTTTATCAGCTAAAATTCCAGAATTCTTATATGAATTAGCAGTAGATGTAGACTCAGCAAATATGAAATTTGATGAATATGTAAAAACACCTAAGTTTGAAGAAATAGTAAATAAATATTTAGTATAATATTAAAGATACCTTTAGGGTAATATCCGTTAACTAGGTTAAGGATATTAGTCTTTAGGTATCTTTTTCTTTATAATGAATAATTGCTTACTAAAAAAAGAATATTTTGATAATAATAATATATGTAAAATAAAAAATATAAAGTGTAGTTTGTATAGTGATTATTTATGTTAAAGCTAGACATAGAGTTAACATAAGTGTAAAATATAGAATTAGTCGAAGTATGTTTGAAAGGACAGGTGTTTTATGCAAGGAACATGGATAGAAATTAGAATAATAACAAAAAGTGAGGCTCTAGAGCCTATTTCAGGAATATTTTATGGGTTAGATTGTAAAGGTGTTGCAATAGAAGATCCAAATGATATTTTAGGAAGAGAGCAAGGACCTTTAACTTGGGATTTTGCAGATATAAATGTATTAGAACATAAGGGAGAAGTTGCAGTAGTTAAGGCGTATTTCTCAGAAGAAGATAATATTGAAGAAATTATTACATATGTAAATGAAAAAGTAACTGAATTAAGAGATATGGGAATAGATGTTGGTGAAGGTAGAGTAGAAGATGAAAAAATGTTTGAAGAAGATTGGGCAAACAATTGGAAAAAATATTACAAGCCAACAAAGGTAGGAGAAAAGATAGTAGTAAAACCAACTTGGGAAAACTATGAGCCTATTAATGATGAATTAGTTATAGAGTTAGATCCAGGAATGGCATTTGGTACTGGTACACATGAAACAACTAGAATGTGTATTCAAGCTTTAGAAAGATATGTACAGCCTGAAAGTACAGTTTTTGATGTAGGGTGTGGTTCAGGAATACTTGCTATAGCAGCAGCTAAATTAGGTTCAAAATTAGCAGTAGGAGTTGACTTAGATCCAGTAGCAGTAGAATCAGCTAAGGAAAATGTAGGTTTTAATAACTTAGATAATATAGAAGTTTTATATGGTAATTTAGTAGAAGTAATAAATGGTAAGGCAGACATAGTTGTAGCTAACATAATAGCTGAAATAGTTTGCATTTTAACTGAAGATGTTAAGAGAGTTATAAAAGAAGGCGGATACTTTATTACATCAGGTATAATTCATGACAGAGTAGAAATGGTTACTAATAAATTAGAAGAAACAGGATTTGAAGTTCTTGAAGTAAACAAGGATGGAGAATGGAACTGTATAGTAGCTAAATTAAAGTAATCTAATTTTAAGGAGAGAGTATAATGCATAAATTTTTTACTCCTGCAGAAAATTTTACTCAAGAAGAAGCTAAAATTGTTGGAGATGATGTAAAACACATATATAGAGTTTTAAGACTTGATGAAGGTGAAAAGGTTGTTTTAAACAATTGTATAGGTGATGAATTTTTAGGAGAAATAAAATCTGTAAGCAAGCAAGAAGTTTTAGTATCTATAATTGAAAAATTAGATATAAATAATGAAAGTGATGTAAAAATATATTTATTTCAAGGATTACCAAAATCTCAAAAGATGGATTTAATAGTTCAAAAAGGGACGGAACTTGGAATAACTGAATTTATTCCAACTTTAACAGAACGTGTAGATATAAAGTTAAAGGGAGACTTTAAAAAGCTTGATAGGTTAAATAGAATAGCTTTAGAAGCAGCAAAGCAAAGTAAAAGAAGTATCATTCCAAAGGTAGTTGAACCAATATCATTTAATGATGTTTTAACTAAAATGAAAGAATTAGATTTAATGCTTATACCTTATGAAAATGCAGAAAACTTTGGAATAAAAACATTGTTTGAACAAATGAAAAAAGAAAATAAAGATTTAAGTACTATAAAAAGTATAGGTATTTTAGTTGGACCAGAAGGTGGATTCGAACAAGAGGAAATAGATATGCTTAAAGAAAATGAAGCTTATATTATTACATTAGGAAGTAGAATATTAAGAACTGAAACGGCTGGTTTTGTAGCTACTTCTTTAATTCAATATGAGTTAGGTGATTTAGGAGGAAATATTTAATGAAGGTAGCATTTTCTACATTAGGTTGTAGAGTTAACGTATATGAATCAGAAGCTATGGCTGAAAAGTTCTTAAGAGAAGGTTATGAAGTTGTAGATTTTAGTGAAGTTGCAGATGTATATGTAATAAATACTTGTACAGTAACTAACATGGGAGATAAAAAATCTAGACAAATAATAAGCAGAGCTAGAAGATTAAATGAAGATGCTGTAATAGCAGCGGTTGGATGCTATTCACAAATTGCACCAAAGGAAGTTTCAGAAATACCAGGTGTAGATGTAGTTTTAGGAACTAGAAATAAAGGTGACGTAGTTTATTATGTAAATAAGGCTAGAGATGAAGGAAAGTCACAAGTTTATGTAGAAGGAGTTCTAAAAAATAAAAAGTTTGAGGACTTAAATATAGAAGAATATCAAGATAAAACTAGAGCTTTCTTAAAGATACAAGATGGGTGTAATAGATTTTGTACATACTGCATAATTCCTTATACTAGAGGATCAGTTTGTTCAAAAGACCCTAAAAAGGTAATAGAAGAAGTTACAAAATTAGCTGAACACGGATTTAAGGAAATAATACTTTCAGGAATTCATACAGCTTCTTATGGATTAGACCTAGAAGGAACTATTACTCTAGTAGATTTAATAGAAGAAATAGAAAAGGTAAATGGAATAGAAAGAATTAGAATTGGTTCAATAGAGCCTGCTTTCTTTACTGAAGAAGTAATAGAAAAAATGAAAGGTTTTAAAAAGCTATGTCCTCACTTCCATTTATCACTTCAAAGTGGAGCAGATGCTACATTAAAGAGAATGAATAGAAGATATTCAGCTAAAGAATATGAAGAGGCTGTAGAGCTTTTAAGAGAAACTATGCCTACTGTTTCAATAAGTACAGATGTTATAGTTGGATTCCCTGGGGAAACGGATGAGGAGTTTAATGAAACATACGAGTTCTTAAAAAGAATAAAATTAACTAAGACTCATGTATTTAAATACAGCCAAAGAAAAGGAACTAAAGCTGCTGATATGCCGAATCAATTAGATGGAAGCATAAAAGAGCAAAGAAGTAAACTTTTAATAGAACTTAATGATAAAAATGAAAGAGAGTTTACTGAAAAGTTTATTGGCGAAAAAATGGATGTATTAATTGAGCAAGAAGTTAAGGGAAAAGAAAATGTGTATGAGGGATATACAAGAAACTATATAAAGGTTCATGTTCCTTGTACATGTTCAGATATAACTGGTAAAATAGTAGAGGTTAATATAAAAGAAACTAATGGTGAAATTGCAATTGCAGAATTAGTATAATTTTATGTTTTTTGAATAAAAAGATAAAGGGGTGAATTTATGGATTGTATATTTTGTAAGATAATCAATGGAGAAATTCCAAGTACAAAAATTTATGAAGATGAAAAGGTAATAGCTTTTAATGACATCAGCCCAGAGGCACCAGTTCATTTTTTAGTAATTCCTAAAGCTCATATTGAAGGTGCAAATGATATTAATGAAGAAAATTCAAATATTATTTCACACATTTTCCTAGTTATTAATAAACTAGTAAGAGAATTAAATATAGATCAGTCAGGGTATAGAATTATTAATAACTGTGGAAGAGATGGGGGGCAAACTGTTAACCATATTCATTTTCATGTATTGGGGAATAGAGAATTAAAGTGGCCACCAGGCTAAAATGCTTTTTCCAAGTTATTGACAATTAAAATCTAGCTATTGTATAATATAGCCTGTGTTATTAAGCCCGTAGCTGAGTTAATTATTAATTTGAGCTAGCGGAGGGAGGGATAATGGATGTCAGAAATTAAAGTTGGAGAAAACGAAACACTTGAGAGTGCTTTAAGAAGATTTAAGAGAAAGTGCGCGAGAGCTGGAGTTCTTTCAGAAGTTAGAAAGAGAGAGCACTATGAAAAGCCAAGCGTTAAGAGAAAGAAAAAATCAGAAGCGGCTAGAAAGAGAAAGTTCAAATAGAATTATTTTTTTAGTAAATGTACAAGTGGACTTCAGTAAATTGAAATTGATTATATAAACTTCAATTAAGTCTACATTATTTTAAATTTAATGTTTAAAATATTAGGCGTGAGGATACGGATTTGAAAATTTTTATAGAGTATCTTCCTCAGCAATAGATTAAGGATTTTGTAAATTATTAAGTGTACAGCTACACTATAAAGCTAATAACATTATAAAATTAAAGTTATAATATTTTAAACTTTAATTTATGGAGTAAATTAATAAATTAATTTATAAATTTAAGGAACTCATATTTATGGGTTCCTTTTCTTTTGTTAAAAAAGTAATTTTCTTTTTATTTTAATCATAAAGTACAATGAGGAATTATTTATGAGGAGAGAAGAAGATGAAAGATAAGCTTAATAAAAGTAGAGAAATTTTAGTAGAAAAATTAGATTTTCCTAAGGATGTAATTTTAGATATGCCTAAGATAGTAGTTTTAGGTGATGGGGAAATAACAGTTGAAAATCATAAAGGAATTGCTACCTTTGAAAGAAATATGATTAAGATAAACACTAGAGTTAGTCCTATAATAATAAATGGAGAAAATTTTGAAATATTATATATAGGTAATACAACAATAACTATTAGTGGGAAATTTAAGTCAATAATTTATGAGGGGTAATATTTATGAGTAATGATTTTTTTAATGTAGGAAAGATAAAAATTAAAGTAAATATGTTAAATCCTGAAAGACTTTTAAACATATTATGGTCTAATAGAGTTAAAATTTTAAATGTAAAAAGAGTGGACATAGCAACAGTTATAATAACTGCAGAGTATGATGATTACGAAATTATTAAGGACATAGTAATTAGATTAGGTGGAAAGTTAAATATAGTAGGAAGTAGTGGTTTTTTATTCTTTTTGGGTAGACTTAAGAAAAAGGCTTCTTTAGTAGTAGGTGGATTTTTATTTATAGCAATAATATTATATTTATCTACATTTATTTGGAGAATAGAAATAAATACGGTTAAAAATGTACCACCTTATGAAATTAGACAACAGCTTTATGATATAGGAATAAAGCCTGGAATAAAAAAGAATAGTATAAGGGTAAAGGAATTAGAAAAGAAAATAGAAGATGTTAATTCAGATGTATTATGGTTAAGAGTAAGAATTGAAGGAGCAACTTTAAAGGTAGCAATAGAGGAAAAAGTAAATCCACCAATGGAAACTGAAAAAAAACTTGGTAATTTAGTAGCTAAAATGGATGGTAAAGTTGAAAGAATATATGCATTTTCAGGAAGAGCAGCTATTCCGTTAGGCACTATGGTAAAAGAAGGAGATGTAATTATAGAAGGTATAAGTGGAAAGGAAGAGCAACCATTTGAAGTCTCACCTAATGGAGTTGTTATGGCTAGTACCTTTTATGAAAAAAGTATGCGTGTTAAGGTTGATGGAGCTATACTAGAACGTAGCGGAAGGAAAGATAGTGATTTATATATGAATATATTTGGAAAGAAAATTTATCTTAAAAAAGCTATAAAAGATTTCAAAGAGTATGATAAAATAGAAGAGAGTGGAAAAATATTAAATAAAGTGGTATATTTTGAAAGAGAAGAGGTTCCTGTTACTTTAACAGAAGATGAAGCAGTAAATAATTCTGTTAATGAGTTAGAGGAGTCTTTATTAAATCAATTAACTAGAGAAGCTAGAATTGTAGATAAATTAGTTAGTACTGAAAAAGATTCTGAAGGAAATTTAATGGTAAATGTTGTTTTTGTTGTAGAACAAAATATAGTTAATAATGTTCCGATAGATTATAATGTGTCCGTTGATGATTAATAACTATTTAAGATTAGAAGGTGAGAGGCGTGAGTGAGAAAAATAATATAGAAGAGCGAAAGAAAAAGTATAAGCGTGGATTGTTGCTAGGATTAATAGTTTTTATAACTTATAGTATCTTGGTTACTTCAATAACTCCGAAAAGGTATGATTTAGCAATTGGAGATATTGCAAGTGTTGATATAAAGGCAACTAGAGATACTGTTGATGAACTAGCAACTAAAGAAAAAGAAAAAGAAATAACTGAAAAAGTAACTCCAGAAAAAACTTTAAATGGAGATATAAAGATAAAGGCGCAAGAAAATGTAATAAAGTTATTTGATAAGATGAGTAATATAAATAGCACTGTTACAGAAGAAAAGGATAAATTATCATCTATTAAAAAATTGGATTTATACAATTTAAATGACGATGAATATAAACTTTTATTTTCACTGCCTAATGAAAAATTATCTGAAGTCAACTGGTTTATACAAGATACACTTAATTTGGCTTATGAGGATGCAATAGATGAAGATAAGCCGGAACATATTCAACGTGCTAAAAATGTAATTGATGAAGAAATTGATAAAAAAGGCTTTGAGAGAAATCTTGAAGAGATTATAAGGTATATTTGCTACTCAGAAATAAAGCCTAATTTGCTTTATGATAAGGAAAAAACTGATGAGAAAATTAGAGAAGCTTTAAAGGAAGCACCAAAGCAAATTATAAAGAAAAATCAAATAATAGTTAAAGAAGGGGAGCCTATAACTGAAAGACAAATTGAAATTCTTAAGGAATTAGGATTGTTAGATACTGGGGTTGGGAAGAATAATTTTAATATTTACTTTGTTCTTGGTATATTTGTAGCATTAGTTTTAGGACTTCAATACTCATATATATCAAAGGAAAGAAAGGAATTATTTAAGGACTCTAAAATGATATTAATGATATCTATAGTAAGTATAATAGGATTAATATTAGCAAGGGGAGTAAGTATAATATCTCCTTATTTAATACCAATTGCATGTGCCCCTATAATTTTAACTGTTCTAATCGATTATAAGATTTCGTTAGTTATAAATACTTTAAATATATTACTTATGGGTGTAGTTATAGACTTTACACCTCAAATTTTGATTTTAGCAATAGTAAATGTAATAATAGGATCAACATCATTAAAAAAGATACAACAAAGAAATGATATATTATATGCAACAATATACATGGCATTAATAACTGCCATTGTAACATTTACTACAAGTATGTTGATTTCAAATAACATAAATGGGATATTAATTAATACAGGATGTGCTGTCCTTGGAGCTATAATGTCAGGAATACTTGCACTGGGTATTTTACCATTCTTTGAATCAAGCTTTGATGTTGTAACCAATATTAAACTTTTAGAACTTTCAAATCCTAATCATCCTATTATGAAAAGATTATTAATGGAGGCACCCGGTACTTATCATCATAGTATGATGGTTGCAAACTTAGCTGAAGTAGCAGCAGAAGAAGTTGGTGGAAATGCCGTAGTTGCTAGAATAGGTGCTTATTATCATGATATTGGAAAAATAAAAAGACCTTATTTCTTTGGTGAAAATCAAAAGTTTAAGGAAAATCCTCATGATAAGATTACACCAAATTTAAGTACATTAATAATAATTTCTCATACAAAAGATGGGGTAGAGCTTGCAAGGGAACATAAAATTCCAAAGGTTATACAAGATATAATAGAGCAACATCATGGAACAACTCTTGTTAAATATTTTTATTATACATTAAAAAATTCATCAGATAAGCCTGAGGAAATAAAGGAAGAGGATTTTAGATATCCAGGTCCAACACCAACTAGTAAAGAGGCAGGAATTATAATGCTTGCAGATAGTGTTGAGGCTGCAGTTAGATCTATTAGTGAGCCAACTAAGGGTAAAATTGAAGAAATGGTTAATAATATAATTAAAGATAAATTATATTCAGACCAGCTAGTTAATTGTGATTTAACATTAAAGGATTTAGAAGTAATAAGAAAATGCTTCTTAAAAGTTCTTACAGGGATATATCATCAAAGAATAGAATATCCAACTGAGAAAAAAATTAGAAATCAATAATTAGTATGGGAAGGGGGTAAAAGCCTTTCCCATTAATTTTAAATAAAGGAGAAAAATATGTTATATACAGATGATAGACAAGATAAAATCGAGGTTTCAGAAGAGTTTATAAAAAATATCGAAGAAGTATGTAGTTTTACATTAAAAGAAGAAAAGGTAGATGTAAATTATCAAATTTCACTTTTATTTGTTGATAATGAAGAAATAAAAGAAATAAACGCAGAAACAAGAAGTATTGATAAGGAAACAGATGTATTATCATTTCCTATGATAGATTATGAAAAGGATAAAGTTTTTAAAGATATGTATATAGGTTATGAATTTGATGAAACATATATGGATGGAGAGGAATTAGTTTTAGGAGATATGGTTTTATCTTTAGAAAAGGCATTAGAGCAAAGTAAGGAATATAATCATTCATTCCAAAGGGAAGTAAGTTATTTGGTAGTTCATTCAATACTTCATTTATTAGGATACGACCATATGGAAGAGGAAGAAAAAGTTAGAATGAGAAAAAGAGAGGAAGAAATACTTAATAAATTAAATATAAGAAGAGAATAATATTTGTAAGGGGTGACTATATGAAGCTTAAAAAAATGCTAGAAAGCTTTAATTATGCAATTGAGGGAATTATTGATACAGTAAGAACTCAAAGAAATATGAAGATTCATTTATTAGCAGCATTATGTGTATTATTAGCATGCTTCTTTTTTGATATATCAAAGGTAGAGTTTTTAATTCTCGCAATTACTATAACAATGGTAGTAGCTGCTGAAATTGTAAATACGGCTATAGAGGCAACTATAGACTTAACAACAAACTATTATCATCCTCTTGCAAAAGTTGCGAAAAATGCAGCGGCAGGAGCTGTTTTAGTAACAGCAATAAATGCATTAATTGTTGGGTATATAATATTTGGTGATAAGATATCAGAGTTTTCTTATACAGTAATACATAAGGTAAAAAGCTCGGAGCCATATATGATTCTTATAGCATTAGTTTTTGTTACAATAGCCACTTTAATAGTAAAGGCTATATTTGGAGAAGGAACACCATTAAAGGGTGGAATGCCTAGTGGGCATAGTGCATTATCATTTTCAATAGCAACTGCAATTTCTTTAATTACAGAAGAGCCTACTTGCATTATGTTAAGTTATTTAATGGCTTTTATTACAGCTCAAAGCAGAGTAGATTCTAATGTTCATTCAATTTTAGAAGTAATAGTAGGTGGAGTGTTTGGTGCATTATTAACATTACTAGTATTTACTATTTTTAGATTATAAAATAATTTGTAGTATTAGTTTTATACTAAAGCGTATATTATTTTACAATATTTATGTTTCATAGATATACTTAATTGTCAATAGTAGATAATAGGTGTTATAATGGAATGCAATACTAATAACAAGTATGGAGGCAAAATATGAATTATAAAGATCTTATAGAAAAGGCAATAGAAGCTCGTGAATTAGCATATTGTCCTTATTCAAATTTTAAAGTAGGTGCAGCTGCATTATTTGAAGATGGGAAAATATACACTGGATGTAATATAGAAAATGCATCTTTTGGAGGAACTAATTGTGCAGAAAGAACAGCTATATTTAAAGGAATATCAGAAGGGAATAGAACTTTAAAAGCATTAGCTTTAATAGGTGATACTAAAACACATACATATCCTTGTGGAATATGTAGGCAGGTTATTGGTGAATTCGTAGAATCAGAAGATACAGTTATTATATTAATAAAAAATAAGGATGAGTATATTTCTAAAACTTTTGCAGAAATAATGCCAGGTGCATTTACTAAAAAGGATTTAGAATAATTAGGAGGAAATATGTTTAAATCAGGATTCGTTACTATAGTAGGTAGACCAAATGTAGGAAAGTCAACACTTTTAAATGAAATAATGGGTGAAAAACTTTCTATTGTATCAAATAAGCCACAAACAACAAGAAATAATATACAAACAATATTAACAGGTGATGATCATCAATTAGTCTTTGTTGATACGCCAGGAATACATAAGCCTAAACATAAATTAGGAGAGTACATGGTAAATTCAGCAAAGGATTCAATAAAAGAAGTAGATTTAGTTTTATTTTTAATTAATCCTGATGTAGAAGTAGGTAGAGGAGATAAGTTTATAATAGAAACTTTAAAGAATCAAAATGCTCCTGTATTCTTAGTTTTAAATAAAGTAGATGAATTTACACAAGAAAGAGTAGCTAAAACTTTAGAAATGTATGCAAAGGAATTTGATTTTAAAGAAATTATACCTATATCTGCATTAAAAGGTAAAAATGTAGATAAACTAATAGAGTTAATGGTAGAAGCTATGCCAGAAGGACCTAAGTATTATCCAGAAGATATGATTACAGATGTTCAGGAAAGATTTGTAGTTTCAGAAATAGTAAGAGAAAAAGCGTTAAGATGCTTAAGAGATGAAATTCCTCATGGAATAGCAGTTGACATATTACAAATGAAGCAAAGTGATAATGGTACATATCATATAGAAGTAGATATGCTATGCGAAAAGGATTCGCATAAAGGTATAATTATAGGTAAAAATGGGCAATCACTTAAAAAAATAGGTGAAACTGCTAGATATGAAATAGAAAGATTTTTACGTGCAAAGGTTAACTTAAAAATCTGGGTAAAAGTTAGAAAAGAGTGGAGAGATAATCAAAACTTATTAAAAGAATTAGGATATAAAAAAATGAAATAGACCAAGGGGATGGTTTTTCTGTCACTACATAAGACAAATGCAGTAGTAATTAAAACAAAAGAGTTTAAG
Organism: Clostridium sp.; assembly: GCF_051654825.1. Taxonomy (GTDB): domain Bacteria; phylum Bacillota; class Clostridia; order Clostridiales; family Clostridiaceae; genus Clostridium. The sequence continues at coordinate 30,875 of NZ_JBOFYU010000221.1, read as the reverse complement.
GAAAATGATAAATTAGTATGGTTATATACTGATAACTTAGGAAAAATAACTACTATAGCAAAAGGTTCAAGAAAAAGTAAGAGTAAGTTTTTATCTCTTACTTTACCTTTATGTTATGGTGAATATGTAATTTTCAAAGGAAAAAGCTTGTATAATATGCAAGAGGGGAAAATAATAAATTCTTTTCAAGGATTGTTAAATAACTTTGATAAGCTTACTTATTCATCATATATTTGTGAACTTATAGATATATGTGTAGAAGAAGGGGAAGTTAATCAGGGGTTATTTAGAGAATTTTTAACTTGTATGTATTTGTTAAATACAGATGCTTTAGATTATGAATTATTAATAAGAAGTTTTGAACTAAAGATATTAAGAGCAACAGGATATGGTTTAACCTTAGATAGTTGCTCTATTTGTAAAAAGAAAATAGGTATATCTAATTATATTTCATTATCTCATTATGGTGGTGTATGTGAAGAGTGTAAAAGAGAGCATGGTTTATATATTTCAAAGCCTGCGTATAATGCATTAAAGTTTTTAAATAGTACACCAATGGATAAGGTATATAGACTTAATATAAATGATGAAGTAAAAAAAGATATAGGCAAGGTAACAACTTTTATTATTTCTTCAAATTCATCAAAAAAGCCAAAAAGTTTAGAAATGTTAAATTATATAAGGGAGTGATAAGTTATGGAAATTACATTAGAAAATGTAGATAAGGTTATTGAAAGAACAGGTGTAAGCTATGCTGAAGCAAAGCATGCATTAGAAGAAAAAAATGGAGATGTTTTAGAGGCAATAATATATATTGAGCAATTAAATGGAATAGCATCTGAATTGCCTAACTGTGGAAAATATGAAACTATTGAGCAACTTAAGTTATGGCTTAAAAACTTAATAAAAAAAGGTAATGTAAGCAGAATAAGAGTAAGCAAGGATGGAAAAGAAATAGTAGATGTTCCTGTTAATGCAGGAATAGCAGCAGGTGTAATTGCGGTAATAATTCCAGCAATATTAGCATTTGGAGTAATAGCAGCAGTAGTAACTCAAATAACTATTGAAATTACAAGAGCAGATGGTAGTGTTGAAGTAGTTAATAAGTATATAAATAAAGCTGTAGAAGAAGTTAAGGATGCGGCTAGTGATATGGCTATTAAAGTTAAAGATAAAATAGGCGAAACAAAGTCAGAAAATAAGAATATCAATAAAGTTAAGTCGAAGATAGTAAATGAAGAAGAAAAAGTTTACAGTTATACTATAAATTTTGATGAAGAAGAAGAAAAATAAAGTAAATAGGTAAAAAAAGGAAGTAATTCAAATAGGAAAGGGATATTCGGTAAAAATGACTATATTTTACATAAAATGGGTATAGTCAAAAGTGGATAACATGTTATAATTAGATTATAAATGTTTCACTAGTCAAAATTATCTGAATATTCCTTTTTAATTGGAAAGAGGGATAGAATTGAAGTTATCAGATAGACAAGAAGAAATCACTAGGATAGTGAAAGAAGGACAGCCTGTTACAAGTGAGGCTTTAGCTGAAAAGCTAGGTGTTACAAGAGCTGCATTAAGAGCTGATTTAGCAATACTTACTATGATTGGTGTGTTAGATGCGAGACCTAAGGTTGGTTATGTTTATTTAGGTGAGTGTCATAACACAAGTGTTTTAGAAAACATTTCTAAGGTTATGGTTGGGGAAATTATGTCTAAGGCATCAACAGTAAACGTTAGTACTACCGTTTATGATGCAATTGTGTATATCTTTTTAAATGATGTTGGTACATTATTTGTTGAAAGTGAAGGGATTCTAGTAGGAGCAATATCTAGAAAAGATTTTCTAAAGATTGCTATTGGAGGAACTGATATTCAAAGGGTTCCAGTTGGAGTAATAATGACAAGAATGCCTAATATTATATGTGGATATGCAGATGATAGCGCATATAGTCTAGCTAAAAAAATCATAGAACATGAAATTGATAGTATTCCTATAGTTGAAAAAGTAGTTGTTCAGGGAGAAGAAAAGGAGAAGTTACGAATAATAGGTAAAATATCTAAAACTAACATAACAAAGCTTTTTGTTAAGTTAGGTGAAGGAAATTAATGATAAAATTATGTATAGAAAAAGGGTAGAAATGGTATTTTAATAGGGTAGCTACAAGAGTAAATCTTGTTAGTATATATAATTTGATTGAACGGAGGAGTATTGAGATGGAAACAAAGAAGTACGTTTACCTTTTTAGCGAGGGCAATGGGTCAATGAAGAACCTTCTAGGGGGTAAAGGAGCAAATTTATCAGAAATGATTTCACTAGGAATTCCTGTTCCACAAGGATTCACAGTTACTACTGAGGCTTGTAACAAATATTATGAAGATGGAAAAGTAATATCAGAACAAATCATTGCAGAAATCCATGAGAGAATTGGTCAATTAGAAAAGATTACTGGTAAGGAATTTGGTAGTTTAACAAATCCGTTATTAGTATCAGTAAGATCAGGGGCAAGAGTATCAATGCCAGGAATGATGGATACAGTATTAAATCTAGGGTTAAATGATGAAGCTGTAGAGGCAATGGCTCAATTAACTAATAATCCAAGATTTGCATACGACTCATATAGAAGATTTATTCAAATGTTCTCAGATGTTGTTATGGGAATAGAAAAAAGATTATTTGAAGATTTAATAGATGGGTTAAAGGAAGAAAGAGGAGTTGAAGTTGATACAGACTTAACTGCTGATGACTTAAAAGAATTAGTTGTAAGATATAAAGCTTTATATAAGAGAGAAAGAGGGGAGGATTTCCTTCAAGATCCAAAGCAACAATTAATTGAATCTATTACAGCTGTATTTAGATCATGGGATAACCCAAGAGCTATAGTTTATAGAAGATTAAATGATATTCCAGGGGAATGGGGAACAGCAGTAAATGTTCAAGAAATGGTATTTGGTAATAAAGGAGAAACTTCAGGAACAGGAGTTGTATTCTCAAGAGACCCTGCTAATGGAGATAACGTAATATATGGAGAATATCTAATGAATGCACAAGGTGAAGACGTTGTTGCTGGTATTAGAACACCACTTCCAATTGCAAAGTTAGAAGAGCAAAACCCAGAAATATATAAGCAATTTATTGATATAGTTAATACTTTAGAAAATCACTATAAAGATATGCAAGATATGGAAATGACTATAGAAGAAGGAAAGTTATATTTCTTACAAACTAGAAATGGTAAGAGAACTGCACAAGCAGCTTTAAAAATTGCTGTTGACTTAGTTGAAGAAGGAATGTTAACTAAGGAACAAGCAATATTAAAGGTTGAGCCAAACCAATTAGATACATTACTTCACCCAGCTTTCCATACTGAAGAGTTAAAGAAAGCTACACCAATTGCTAAGGGTCTTCCAGCATCTCCAGGAGCTGCATGTGGTAAGATTGCTTTCACAGCTGAAGAAGCTAAGGAAAGAAAGGAAAAGGGTGAAAGTGTTGTTTTAGTAAGACTTGAAACTTCACCAGAAGATATCGAAGGTATGATAGCTGCTGAAGGTATATTAACTGTAAGAGGTGGTATGACTTCTCATGCTGCAGTTGTTGCAAGAGGAATGGGAACTTGCTGTGTTGCAGGATGTGGAGAATTAAAAGTAGATGAAGAAGCTAGAACTTTAGAAGTTGGAGGCAAGGTTTATACTGGTGAAGACTTTATTTCAATAGATGGTACATCAGGTAATATCTATGGAGAAGCTGTTGAAACAGTTACACCAGAAATATCAGGACATTTTGCTACATTTATGGGATGGGCAGATGAAATAAGAAAATTAAAAGTTAGAACTAATGCTGATACTCCAAGAGATACTAAGCAAGCAGTTGAATTTGGAGCAGAAGGTATTGGATTATGTAGAACAGAGCATATGTTCTTTGCTGAAGATAGAATAATGGCAGTTAGAGAAATGATAGTTGCTAAAAATGAAGAGCAAAGAAGAGTTGCATTAGAAAAATTACTTCCAATGCAAAGAGAAGACTTTATAGGAATTTATGAAGCTTTAGAAGGAATGCCAGCTACAATCAGATTCTTAGATCCACCACTACATGAGTTCTTACCTCATTCAGAAGAGGATATACACTCATTAGCTAATGAAATGGGATTAACATTTGAAGATTTAAAAGCTACTGTAGAAAGCTTACATGAATTTAACCCAATGATGGGTCATAGAGGATGTAGATTAGCTGTATCATATCCTGAAATAGCTGAAATGCAAACAAGAGCTGTAATAGAAGCTGCTATAACTGTAAAAGAAAGCAAGGGCTATGATGTAGTTCCAGAAATAATGATTCCTTTAGTAGGAGAAATAAAAGAATTAAAATATGTTAAAGATGTAGTTGTTAGAACTGCTGAAGAAGTAATGGGAGAAAAGGGAGTTAAATTAGACTATAAAGTTGGTACAATGATAGAAATACCAAGAGCTGCGTTAACTGCAGATGCAATAGCTAAAGAAGCTGAATTCTTCTCATTTGGAACAAATGACTTAACTCAAATGACATTTGGATTCTCAAGAGATGACGCTGCTAAATTCTTAAGTGATTACTATGAAAAGAAGGTTTACGAACAAGATCCATTTGCTAAGTTAGACCAAACTGGAGTTGGTGCTTTAGTTAAATTAGCAGTAGAAAAGGGTAGATCAGTAAGACCTGACATTAAACTTGGAATTTGTGGAGAGCATGGAGGAGATCCTTCATCAGTTGAATTCTGTCATAATATAGGATTAGACTATGTTTCATGTTCACCATTTAGAGTTCCACTTGCAAGACTTGCAGCAGCACAAGCACAAGTAAAAAATAAGAGATAATTAAAAGGAGGCATATGCCTCCTTTTTTAATTAACTTAAAAGGTTATATTATATTGTTTTTCAAAAATATTAATCATTTCATAGACAAAAGTAAGTTGATTACTAGTTCTATCTAAACCTTTTTGTAGTAAATTAACAAAAGAGTTTTTATTACACTTTCTAATATTTTTATAGTAATCTCTAGAAAGCTTCCAATATTTTTGAGGGAAGGCCAGATAAGCTAAAATATATTTTAAGTCATCAGGAGTTAACTCAGAAATACTCATATAATTATTTAACATATCTAAAGTAAGTTCAGTATCCCAATTAGTTCCCTCTCTCTTTAAATACCGTCTTAAAAAATAGGAAATATCGTGAGCACAATAATCATACTTGCATTTATCAAAATCAATAAGAGAGATAGTATCATCACTTTTAATTAATATATTTTTATTTACATAGTCTCCATGGCATAATGAGCGAGATAAGTTTTCGTTATTGATAGATGAGGAAATTTCTAGAGAAAGCTTAGCAAGCTGTAAATTTTCATCTAAAGAATTTAAAAATATCTTAGAAAAATCATCATCATATCTATGACCATTATTTATGGCATTTAGTAATTGAGTAAAATGTTTATTAACTGAAGAATTATAATCAGCTAAACCTTGCCTTTGTTCACTTCCTTTAATAGGGAAAAAGTTTTTAGAAACCTTATGTAGTTTAGCAAGATTTTTAGAAGATAGCCTAACATGGTCTATATTATCAAAATTGCATTTTTCACCTTCTATCCATGGTGTTAAGATAAAAAGCATATCAGAATAATTAGTATATCTATTATTAGTTGTAGTAGGAAGGAGTTTAGGAACATCTAAATTATTTCTAGATAACCACTCCATAGCTGAATATACATATAAAAGACTCTTTTCATTATAATAAACCTTTTTTAAACAAAAGGTACCTTCAGAAGATTCAACCTTATAAACTGCCCTTTGCTTGTCGGTATCTTTGAATTTAATAGGTATAATCTTGGCATTTTTTAAATTATAGTTAGATAAAATTAGTGACTGTAAATCACTTATAGACATGAACTCATTAGTGTTTTCAATACTATTAACCTTCATAATTCTCTCCTTATAAATTTGCTTATTATAAGATATTAAAAAAATTTATGAAATATACTAATAAATAATAAATATATTATTTGAATATATGTTTAAATAAAGGATTTTTGAGAAAAATATAGAATATGTAATATAGAGGTGAGATAGATGGATGTAAGGGAAAAAATAGAGGACTTCGAACGGTTGACATTAATTCCTCAAGCTACACTTAGCAAAAATAGTTTAGGTAGAGAAAAGTATGAAGATCAAGATCCTATTAGAACTTGTTTTATGGTGGATAGAGATAGAATTATTCATTGTAAATCTTTTAGGCGCTTAAAACATAAAACCCAGGTATATATTAAAACCTTTGGTGATCATTATAGAACTAGGTTAACTCATACTTTAGAAGTATCTCAAATAGCTAGAACTATAGGTGTTGGAATAGGATTAAATGAAAATTTAGTAGAAGCAATCGCCTTAGGTCATGATTTAGGTCATGTAGCATTTGCTCACAATGGTGAAGAAGTATTAAATGAGTTTTTAGATAGTGGATTTAGACATAATGAACAAAGCGTAAGAGTAGTTAAAAAACTTGAAAGAAATGGTTTGGGATTAAATTTAACTAAAGAGGTTATTGATGGAATTTTAAATCATAGTGGGTTAGGAATAGAAGGGAATAAGGCAATTACTTTGGAAGGGAGAGTAGTTAAAGTCAGTGATAAAATAGCTTATTTAAATCATGATATTGACGACTCTATTAGAGCAGGGCTTTTAAAGGAGGATGAATTGCCTAAAGTTCCAATTAATATTTTAGGAAAAACTCACTCAGAAAGAATAGAAACCTTAGTTTTAGATATGATTAAAAACACTACCTTAAATATTGAAAATGGTAATAATGACATAGCTTTAAGTAATGAAGTTTGGGAGGCTATGACTGAATTAAGGAGATTTATGTTTAATAATATATATTTAGGGGATATTTTAAAAGTAGAGAGAGATAAGGCGAAATTTATTTTAACTCACCTTATAGAATATTATTGTAAAAATCCTAATGAATTACCTATTAGGTATAAAGAAATATTAGAGGAAGAAGGTTTGGAAAGAGCTGTTTCTGATTATATAGCAGGAATGAGTGATGATTATTGCTTAAATAAATTTAACTCAATATTTGTACCTAAATTTGTTATTTATTAACTTATAAATAAGATTTTTATAAATTTGAAATATTTTATGGCGAAAAAAAGGAATTTTGAGATTGGAAAAGAATATAAATAAAGATGAATTCTTAAAAAATAAAAAAAATTGCATTTTAAAGAAGGAATTAAATAAAAAATGTCGAATATTTAATGAGTTGAAGAAAAATAAAAGTAAGGAGGGGGATCTCCTTGCAGATTTCTGAGGAAATTTTAGAAAAGATAAAAGAACAAAATGATATAGTAGATGTTATATCAGAATCTGTAAGACTAAAAAGGTCAGGTAGAAATTTTTCAGGACTTTGTCCGTTTCATAATGAAAAGTCGCCTTCGTTTTCAGTATCACAGGATAAACAAATTTATAAATGTTTTGGATGTGGAGAAGCTGGAAATGTAATTACTTTTGTTATGAAAAATAAAAATTTACCTTTTGTAGATGCTGTTAAGTATTTAGGAGAAAGAGTAAACATTAGCTTAGATGAAGGAAATAAGGGGAAAAGTCCTTTGGCGAAGAAAAAGGATATACTTTATAACGTAAATGTGGAAGCTGCTAGATTTTTCTTTAAGAACTTAATGACAACTTCAGAAGCAAAGGATTATTTTTTAAACAGAGGAATAAAAGAAGAAACAATGAAAAAGTTTGGCTTAGGATTTGCTAAAGAAAGTTGGAATAATCTTCTTTTTTATTTGAGGCAAAAAGGATTTAAGGATGAAGTTTTATTAGAAGCAGGATTAGTTTCTATATCAGAAAAAACAGGGAATAAATATGATAGATTTAGAAATAGAGTAATATTTCCAGTATTTGATTATAGAGGAAAGGTTATTGGTTTTGGAGGAAGAGTTTTAGATGATTCTAAACCTAAGTACCTAAATTCACCTGAAACATTAGTTTTCCAGAAGGGAACAAATTTATATGGATTAAATTTTGCTGTTAAAAGCAAAATACAAGAGAGATATTTCATAATAGTAGAAGGTTATATGGATTTAATAACCTTACATCAGTATGGAATAACAAATGTTGTTGCCTCATTAGGTACAGCATTAACATCTAATCAAGCAAGATTATTAAAAAGGTATGCCGAGAAGGTTATAATATCCTATGATGCTGATGTTGCAGGTCAAGCAGCAACAGTAAGAGGATTAGAAATACTTAGAGATGCAGGCTTTGATGTTAGAGTGTTAAATATTCCTCAAGGAAAGGATCCAGATGAATTTGTTAGAAGTAATGGAAGAGAAGCTTTTATAAAGCTGATAAATACAGCACAACCTTTAATTGATTATAGGTTAAAGAGAGCCGAAGAAGGTATTGACTTTAGAGAAAGTGATTCTCTTATTAAATATGGTAAAAGGGTAACACATATTTTGGCAGAATTAAATCCAGTTGAAAAAGACGTATATGTTAAAAAAATATCTGAAAATACAGGTATTAGAGAACAGTCTATTTATGATTTATTATCAAGAGAAATGACAAAAAATATAAAAGATAATAACTTTATGAATAACAAGGAAGAAAATGGAACAAAATTATATGTAGAGCCTGGCTTTTTAAAAGCTGAAAGATCCTTGATAAATCTTATGTTACAAGATGATTATTTTAGCTACATAGATGAGGTTTTAAAAGAAGAGGACCTAATTCTTCCGGAACATAAAGAAATATTCTCCATCATTAAAGAAGGTAAAACGGGCAAAATAAATAACATAATCACATACTTAGATTCAAGGTGTCAAGATATTAATGTTATGGAAGAATTGGTTAAAGTAAAAGAACACCATGTATTTGTCCCAAATGATGTAAAGAAATTGATAATGGATTTTATAAAGCAACTAGAAACTTATAAGTTAAATCAAAGATTGGAAGAGCTAAAGAAAAAACAAAAGTTTTTAGAAAAACAAGGGAAGATAGAAGAGTCAATACAAATCGCTATTGAACTAACGAAGGTAGCGGGAAAGCTGAAAAGAGGTGTGAGAGAGTAAGTGGTAATAGCGAAGGGAGGTAGTAATAGCATGGCAGATGAAAAAACAAAAGTTAAGCAAGCAAAAAAAGAAAATGAAGATAAAAGTAGTAAAATGACAGTGGTAAAGAACCTGATAGACAAAGGGAAGAAAAATGGTACTTTAACATATAAAGAAATAATGGATGAAATAGAACATATAGATTTAGGTCCAGAACAAATAGAAAAAATATATGAAGTACTAGAATCAATGGGGATAGAGGTTCTTGGTGAAGTTACAGGTACTGGAGTTGTGGAAGAAGAAGTTGAAGTAGATCTTTCAGTTCCAGAAGGAATTGCAATTGATGACCCTGTAAGAATGTACCTTAAGGAAATTGGTAAGGTACCACTATTATCTTCAGAAGATGAGATAGCATTAGCTTTAAGAATTGAAAATGGTGATAAATATGCAAAGAAGAAGTTAGCGGAAGCAAACTTAAGACTTGTTGTAAGTATTGCAAAAAGATATGTTGGAAGAGGTATGTTATTCTTAGATCTTATACAAGAGGGGAATTTAGGATTAATAAAGGCTGTAGAAAAGTTTGATTATAGAAAAGGATTTAAGTTCTCAACTTATGCTACATGGTGGATAAGACAGGCGATTACAAGAGCTATCGCAGACCAAGCTAGAACTATTAGAATTCCTGTTCACATGGTTGAAACTATAAATAAGCTTATAAGAGTTCAAAGACAATTATTACAAGAATTAGGTAGAGATCCATTCCCTGAAGAAATATCAAAAGTTATGGATTTACCTGTTGATAAAGTAAGAGAAATACAAAAAATTGCTCAAGAGCCGGTATCTTTAGAAACACCTATAGGTGAAGAAGAAGATTCACATTTAGGAGATTTCATACCAGATGATGATGCTCCAGCACCAGCAGAAGCTGCTGCATTTACAATGTTAAAAGAACAACTTATAAATGTTTTAGATACATTAACACCAAGAGAAGAAAAGGTGTTAAGATTAAGATTTGGATTAGATGATGGGAGAGCAAGAACTCTTGAAGAAGTTGGTAAAGAATTCAACGTAACAAGAGAAAGAATAAGACAAATAGAAGCCAAGGCTCTTAGAAAACTTAGACATCCATCAAGAAGTAAAAAACTTAAGGATTACTTAGATTAGCACCACATGGTGCTAATTTTACTTTATATAAGGAGTGAAATATATGGAATTAAGCAAAAGATTAAAGCTAATAGTAGATAACGTAGACAAGGTATCAGTAATAGCAGATATAGGTACAGATCATGGATATATTCCGCTTTACTTATTAAAAAATTCACTATGTGAAAAAGCTATAGCATCAGATATAAATAAAGATCCTCTTGATAAAGCGAGATTAAATGCTATTCTTGAGGGGATGGGTGATGAATTAGAGTTTAGATTAGGTGATGGACTTAAAACAATAAAGAATAAAGAAGTTCAAGCTGTTGTAATAGCTGGTATGGGAGGGAATTTAATAAGAGACATACTAGAAGAAAAAATAGAAATAGTAAATAATTTAGATTATTTAATTCTTCTTCCAGCTCAAAACCCTGAAGTGTTAAGAGAATATTTATATAACAACGACTATGAAATAATAAAAGAAGATTTGTGTTTAGATGAAGATAAGTATTACGAATTATTTAAAGTAAGAAGAAAAGAGGGCGAAAATACGATATTAGATTCTATATATTATGAAGTAAGTCCTCAATTATTAATGGGTAAACATCCATTAATGAAGGAATATTTAACTTATAAGGTTGATAATTATAATAAGATAGTATCATTTATTACAGAAAGCACAGTTTCAGCTACTGAAAGAAGAAAAGAAATTAAAGAAAAGCTGGAAGTAATGAATAATATGCTTAATTTTTTATAAGGGTGAAAAATAGTGAAAAAAGTTAAAGATATTATTAAAACAATGGAAAATATGGCTCCAACATATTTAAAAGAGGATTTTGATAATGTAGGGTTAATGGTAGGAGATAGAGAAAAAGGTGTTAGAAAAGTACTAATTGCTTTAGATTGCACTTTAGAGGCTCTAGAAGAAGCTAAAAATGAAGAGGTAGATTTAATTATTACACATCATCCTCTTATATTTAGAAAGCCAAATAGTATTACTACAGATACTTTACAAGGTAAAAAGATTATAGAGCTAATAAAAAATGATATTAGTTTATATTCAAGTCATACTAATTTAGATTCAGTAGAAAATGGATTAAACCAAACTATTGTAGAATTACTAGGATATAAATCAGATGAACTTTTAGAAGTTAATAAAAAGACTTCTAAGGGGAATGATGGTTTAGGGAGAATAATAAGATTAGACAGTGAAATAAATCTTGATGAATTTGTAAGTCTAGTAAAGAAAAAATTAAGTGTGGAAAAGATAAGAGTTGTAGAAGGTAATAGCACTATAAAGAATATTGCTGTTATAAATGGTAGTGGGCAAGATTTTATAAGCAAAGCTGTTTCTAAGGGAGCAGATTGCATTATAACTGGAGATACTACTTACCACTTTGCCTTAGATTATAAAGAAATGGGTATAACAATAATTGATGTTGGACATTTTTCTTCAGAATGGTTAGTATTTTTAAAAGTTATGGAAAAAGTTACAAAGGAAATAGATAATGTAGAATTTATTATATCTAAATCAATGAAGGATCCTTATGATTTTGTTTAATAAAAATAAGTATAGTATTTGCTATACTTATTTTTTTTGTCAAAGTATGTATATTTAAAAAATAAAATCATATTAATTATATAGGATAATAGCAATTAATTAAGGTGGAGGTTTAAGTGGGAAATAAATACCATAAAAAAAAGAGTAGTAATTGGAGTAAGGTTTTCCAAGAAACTTTTAGGGATGCAAGTGAAACTATCATAAATAACTTTAAAAGAAATTGTAATAACTGTGTGCCAGTTTTTTTTAACCCAATCGCTAGGTTAGTAGTATATGGATTAATATTGATTACTTTACTTTTTTCAGGAATAGGTTTTTATACATGGATTATATTAGGTATGCTAATAATAATTTTACAATTTATTTAAATAAAAAATATGTTGAATTATATGTATCTTTATGTTAATATAAGTCTTGCGAGTAATACATGCAATCGCTGCTAGACTAGATCTAGGAGAGGAAAGTCGGAGCTCCACAGGGCAGGGTGCTGGATAACGTCCAGTCAAGGTGACTTGAAGGAAAGTGCAACAGAGAGATACCGCCTAGTTTACTAGGTAAGGGTGGAAAGGTGAGGTAAGAGCTTACCAGCATGGTGGTGACATCATGGCTATGTAAACCCCACTTGGAGCAAGACCGAGAGTGAAGCATTATGGGATTGCCCGTCCCGCTTCCGGGTGTGTCGCTTGAGCTTATTGGCAACAATAAGCCTAGATAGATGATTGCTTAATACAGAACTCCGCTTATGGATTATCTCGTACCATGAAAAACACTAGGTTAACGCCTAGTGTTTTTCTTTTTATCTAAAACTTTTAATAATTAATTGAATTTTATGAAGTATAGTCTGTTAATATGTATAAATTTACTAAAAATATAGTAAATTTATTCTTGGTAAATATTGACTAAAATATAAAGTAAGGTTTATCATAGAAGTAATAAAGTAAATAACTAAGGGAATCTAGGAGGGTATAATGGCTACTATAAAAGATATAGCTAAGTTAGTAGGAGTATCTCCATCAACTGTTTCAAGAGTTTTAAACTTTGATGAATCATTAAATGTAGCAGATGAAACAAAGATGAAGATATTTCAAGTAGCAGATGAACTTGAATATGTATCAGTAAGAAATAGAAAAAAGGGAAAGGTTCAAACAATAGGGATAGTACATTGGTATACAGCAGAAGAAGAGTTAGGTGATCCGTATTACCTATCAATCAGATTAGCAATAGAAAAGAAATGTACGGAAAGATCTATAAATATTGAAAGAGTATATTCTAAAGATGCAATTGAAGATTTAAAATCTATAGATGGAATAATATGTATAGGTAAATTTAGTAGAAATGAAATTGAAAAAATAAAAAAAGTAACAGATAATATAATATTTGTTGATTCATCTCCAAATAGTAAGGAATTTGATTCTATAGTAGTTGATTTTAATGGAGCTATGAATGCTTCATTAGATTATATATATAATTTAGGGCATAGAAAGATAGCTTTACTTGGAGGAAGAGAGTACTGTAGAGATGGTGAGGCTTATGATATAGATCCTAGATATATAAGTTATGTTGAATATATGAAGAAAAAGGATATATTTAATGAGGCCTTTGTTGAAGTAGGTAGATTTACCTTAAGGGGTGGATATGAATTAATGAAAAAGATACTTCAAAATAAAGAGCTTCCAACAGCTTGTTTTATTGCCAGTGATACTATGGCTGTAGGTGCATATAAGGCAGTTGCGGAAAAGGGGTTAAAAATACCAGAAGATATAAGTATTGTAGCCTTTAATGATTTACCATCGGCTAGATATTTAGTACCATCTTTAACTACAACTAGGATTTATACAGAATATATGGGGATGGCAGCTGTAGATTTAATGGTTGAAAATTTAACTTCTGAAAGAAATTATAGAAAGAAAATAATAATTGATACAGATTTAAAAATTAGAGAAAGTTGCAAAAAGTTATAAGTTAAAGGTTTGCAGTTCAATAGGTCTTTTATATGATTTATTGAATTGTAAACCTTTTTTTTATTAAAAATAAATTAAAAAAATTGGAAAAAATAATTGACAGAAATTAGAAAGTTTACTAAAATAATACTTGTAAAGGTTTTTAGGAAGTTTATACTTATTTGAGATTATTTGGGAGGAATTTATTATGAAGAGAAAGGTTTTATCACTTTTACTTACTAGTGTTTTAGCAGTATCATCATTAGCTTTCGTTGGATGTGGAAACTCATCAACAGAAGGTGAAGGAGGTACAACTGATGCCAACTTACCTAATATAGGGGTAACAATTTACAAATATGATGATAACTTTATGTCATTCGTAAGACAAGCTATTACAGCTGCAGCAGAAGGAAATGCAATTGTAAATATGAATGATTCACAAAATGACCAAGCTAAACAAATAGAGCAAATAGATACATTAATTTCAAAAGGAGTTAAGGCTTTAGCAGTAAACTTAGTTGATCCTAAGTCAGCTCCAACAGTAATTGAAAAAGCTAAGCAAGCTGATATACCAGTAGTATTCTTTAATAAAGAGCCAGAAGCAGGAGCTATGGATGAATACGATAAAGCATGGTATGTAGGAACAGATTCAAGTGAATCAGGAGTTCTTCAAGGTGAATTAATAGCAGAACAATGGGAAAAGAACAAGGATGCATGGGACAAAAATAAAGATGGAAAAATTCAATATGTTTTAATAAAGGGTGAACCTGGTCATCCAGATGCAGAAGCTCGTACAAAGTATTCAGTACAAACTATTACTGAAAAGGGAATAGAAGTAGAAGAATTAGCTATGGATGCTGCTATGTGGGATACTGCAAAAGCAACAGAAAAAATGGATGCATGGATATCTAAATTTGGAGATGGAATTGAGTTAATTATATCAAACAATGACTCAATGGCATTAGGAGCTTTAGCTTCAATCCAAAAAGAAGGATATAACAATGGTGGAGATAAGTATATTCCATTAGTAGGAGTAGATGCTATACCAGAAGCATTAACAAAGATTGAAGCAGGAGAAATGCTAGGATCAATATTAAATGATGCAAAGAACCAAGGTTTAGCAACAGTTCAAGTAGCAGTTAATGCAGCTAATGGAAATGATCCGTTAGAAGGAACTGAATGGAAGTTAGATGATAAAAAAGCTGTGCGTGTACCTTATGTTAAGATAACAAAGGACAATATAACAGTAGCGCAAGATGCTTATAAGTAAGAAATAGAAAAAAGATAGGTGCTGTATAGAGCAGTTGTGCAAAATAAAGTACCTATCTATAAAATATTAAGAATTTTCTTACAAATTTGCAGGGAGGTGGTATCATGAGTAATAATAAAAATAAAGTAAATGAAAAGTATTTACTTGAGATGACGAATATAGTGAAAGAATTCCCTGGAGTTAAAGCTTTAGCAGGCGTTAATTTAGCAGTTAGACCTGGTACAGTTCATGCACTAATGGGGGAAAATGGAGCTGGAAAATCAACCTTAATGAAGTGTTTATTTGGTATATACCGTAAGGATGAAGGAACTATTAAATTAAATGGGGAAGAAATAAATTTTGAAAACTCTAAGCAAGCTTTAGACCGTGGTGTTGCCATGGTGCATCAAGAGTTAAATCAAGTTAGACAAAGAAATGTTATGGACAACATTTGGCTTGGGAAATATCCAAGAAGAGGTTTATTTATTAATGAAAAGAAGATGTATGATGAAACTAAAAAATTCTTTGATGAACTAGATATTGATGTAGATCCAAGAGGGAAAATTGATGACTTATCTGTATCTCAAATGCAGATGGTTGAAATAGCGAAAGCAGTATCTTATGACTCAAAGGTATTAGTTCTAGATGAACCAACATCTTCATTAACAGAAAAAGAAGTAAGTCATTTATTTAAAATAGTAGAGAAGCTTAAAAAAAGAGGCGTAGGAATTATTTATATATCTCATAAAATGGAAGAAATATTACAAATATCTGATGATGTTACTATTATGAGAGATGGACAATGGATTGCTACTAAGTTAGCAAAGGACTTAACTACAGATAGTATTATTAGTTTAATGGTAGGAAGAGATTTAACTAATCGTTTTCCGCCTAAGGATCATAAAGTTGGAGAAGTTATTTTTGAATGTAAAGACTTCACTGGAGAAGGAAAGACTAATGCTAAGGAAGTTACCTTTGAATTGAGAAAGGGTGAGATTCTTGGAGTTGCAGGGCTAGTTGGTGCAAGACGTACAGAACTAGTTGAAACTATATTTGGAATGAGAAAAGTAGAACGTGGAACGTTGACATTACATGGGAAAGAAATTGATAATTCAACACCACAAAAGGCTATGAAAAATGGTTTTGCTCTTGTAACTGAAGAAAGACGTGTAACGGGAATATTTGAAAAACTAGGAATAGATTTTAATTCAGTAATTGCAAATATTGATAACTATGTTACAAAGTTTGGGTTCTTATCTAATAAGCAAATAGAAAAGGATACTAAGTGGGTTATAGATTCAATGAAGGTAAAAACACCTAATCAAAAAGCTCATATAGGTAACCTTTCAGGAGGAAATCAACAAAAAGTAATTATTGGAAGATGGTTACTTAGGAAACCAGAAGTGCTTTTATTAGATGAGCCTACTAGAGGTATTGATGTAGGAGCAAAATATGAAATATATCAATTAATGAATGATTTAGCTAAAGAAGGGAAAGGAATTATAATGGTTTCTTCAGAAATGGCTGAATTATTAGGTACAACAGACAGAATTTTAGTAATGAGTAACGGTAAATTAGCAGGAATAGTTGATACAAAGACTACATCTCAAGAAGAGATAATGAGACTGTCAGCTAAGTACCTATAAGGGGGATTGAAAATGGAAAAGAGTGCAGCAAAATTCGACAAGAAGAAATTAGGTAGCTTTTTAATGAATAATGCTATATATATAGTTCTTGTAGTATTATTAATAGTTATTGTAAGTATAGACTCTAATTTCTTATCAATAAATAACTTTAGAAATATATTATCACAATCATCATCACGTATCATTATAGCTTTAGGGGTTGGTGGAATTCTTATAGCTCAAGGAACAGACCTTTCAGCAGGTCGTCAAGTTGGGTTAGCAGCTGTTGTATCAGCATCAATGCTACAGGCTACTGATTATGCTTATAAGATGTACCCTAACCTTCCAGAAATGCCTATGATAGTGCCAATATTAATTGCAGTTGCAGTTTGTGCTATTGTTGGTCTTTGTAATGGGGTTGTAGTGTCTATATTAAAGGTACCACCTTTTATAGCAACGTTAGGTATGATGATCATAGTTTATGGATTAAGTTCAACTTACTTTGATAGACCACCATATGGTGCTCAACCAATTGGGGGACTTGATAAAGCATTTACTAAAGCTGTTCAAGGTAGTTTTGGAACAGGAAAATTTGCAGTTCCATATTTAATAGTATATGCATTAATTGCAATAGTATTTATATGGATATTATGGAATAAAACTCGTTTCGGAAAGAACATGTATGCAATTGGAGGAAATCCAGAAGCAGCTAAAGTTTCAGGTGTAAACGTAGTGAAATATCTAATCTTAATATATATGTTAGCAGGAGCATTATATGGATTTGGAGGAGTATTAGAAGCAGGGCGTGTTGCCAGTGCAACTAATAATACTGGTAATATGTATGAACTTGATGCTATCGCAGCCTGTGTTGTTGGTGGAGTTTCAACTTGGGGAGGAGTAGGAACTGTTCCTGGTATAGTTACAGGGGTGTTAATATTCACTGTAATAAACTATGGACTAGCGTTTATAGGAGTAAGCCCATATATGCAATTTATAATTAAAGGTTTAATTATAGTATTTGCAGTAGCAGTTGATATTAGAAAGTATCTTAAAAAGAACTAAATTTAATTTGCATAAGGGGATATTAGTATACGAGCTAATATCCCTTTTGAAATGAAAAATACTAGTAACTTTATAGTATAAAATTAGTAAATATATTTAGAATATTTACTAAATTCAATTGACAATAAAAGGTCGATTTAATAAAATATTAGTATATAATGTTAAAGGATTACAAAAATAGATATAAATAGTATATAATTAAATGTGGAGGGATAACTATGGTAAAGGAATTAGTGAGAGAGTTTAGTGAGATTTTTGGAGGAAACCCAGATGGAGAATATTTCGCACCGGGTAGAGTTAATTTAATAGGTGAGCATACTGATTATAATGGAGGAAATGTTTTTCCTTGTGCATTAACAATTGGAACATATATGATTGCTAGAAAAAGAGAAGATAAGTTAGTAAGATTATATTCAAAGAACTTTGAAAGTCTTGGAGTAATTGAATTTGATGTTGATGATTTAAAAAATGAAAAAGCGCATGATTGGACTAACTACTGTAAAGGTGTTATTTGTGCTTTAAGAGAAAATGGACATACTATTGATTCAGGATTTGAAGGATATGTTTATGGTAATATTCCAAATGGAGCAGGTTTATCTTCTTCAGCTTCATTAGAATTAGTTACAGGAGTTGTATTAAAAGATTTATTTAACTTAGATGTTGATATGATTAGCTTAGTTAAGTTTGGTCAATTAGCAGAAAATAAATTCATCGGTGTAAACTGTGGAATAATGGATCAATTTGCTATAGGAATGGGTAAGGAAAACTGTGCAACATTATTAGATACTAATACATTAAAGTATGAGTATGCACCAGTTGTACTTGATAATGCTTCAATAGTAATTTCAAATACTAATAAGAGAAGAGGACTTGCTGATTCAAAATATAATGAAAGAAGAAGTGAATGTGAAACTGCTTTAGCTGATTTACAAAAAGAACTTAATATAAAAGCATTAGGTGAATTAAGTGAAGAGGAATTTGAAGCTAATAAGCATTTAATAGCTAATGAAACTCATGCTAAGCGTGCAAAACATGCAGTTTATGAAAATAGAAGAACTTTAAAAGCTGTTGAAGCTTTAAAAAATAATGAAATAGATTTATTTGGAAAACTTATGAATGCATCTCATACTTCATTAAAAGATGATTATGAAGTAACAGGAATAGAGCTTGATACGCTAGTGGAACTTGCATGGAATCAAGAAGGTGTAATAGGATCAAGAATGACAGGAGCTGGATTTGGTGGATGTACAGTAAGCTTAGTTAAAAATGACTGCATTGATAGCTTTATTGAAAATGTAGGAAAAGCATATGAAGAAAAAATAGGTCACAAAGCTGACTTCTACGTAGTTAACGTTGGAGATGGAGCAAGAAAATTAGTTTAATTAAAAATAAAGATACGAGGGTGGAATAGTTATGAGTATAAACATTTCATATGAAATAGAGAGATTATTAGAATATGGTATTAAAAATGGATTAGTAGATGAACTAGATAAGGTTTATGTTACAAATAAAATAATGGATGTACTACAATTAAATGATATAGAATTTGTTGAAGTTGAAGAAGAAAATCTTGTTTCTCCAACTCCATGTCTAGAAAATATTCTTGATTGGGCATTTGAAAATGGTATTTTAGAAAGTAATGGGGTAGAGTCAAGAGACTTATTAGACACACAATTAATGGGGTGTTTAATTAAGCCACCTTCAAGTATAATAAATGAATTTAACAAATTATATTCTGACGATGAAAGAAAGGCTACTGATTATTATTATGGAGTTAGTAAGGCTTCAAATTATATAAGAACTGATAGAGTTAAAAAAGATGTTAAGTGGAAAACTTCTACTGAATATGGAGATATAGATATTACTATAAATTTATCTAAGCCTGAAAAGGATCCTAGAGATATAGCTGCAAAGAAAAATACTGTATCAACTAATTATCCTAAATGTTTATTATGTGTAGAAAATGAAGGGCATAAAGGTAGAATAGGATATCCAGCTAGAGAAAATCATAGAATTATTCCTTTAGAATTAAATAATGAAAAGTGGTTTTTACAATACTCACCATATGTTTATTATAATGAGCACTGCATTATTTTAAAAGGAAGTCATGACCCAATGAAGATAACAAATGGGACATTTAAAAGATTGCTAGATTTTATAGATAAGTTCCCACATTATTTTGTTGGTACTAATGCTGATTTACCTATAGTTGGTGGATCAATATTATCACATGATCATTTCCAAGGTGGAAATTATGAGTTCTCAATGGCAAAGGCACCAGTAGAGAAGGAATTTTCTTTAGATAAGTTTAAAGATGTTAAAATAGGAAAAGTTAAATGGCCTATGTCTGTAATAAGATTAGAAGGAAAAAATAAGGAATCTATTTTAGAAGCTGCAATATATATATATGAACAGTGGAAAAAATATTCAGACAAAACTGTTGATATTATTTCTCATACAGATGGAACAGAACATAATACTGTTACACCTATAGCTAGAAAAAGGGGAGAAAATTTTGAGGTTGATTTAGCTTTAAGAAATAATAGAACAACTGAAGAATTCCAATATGGAATTTTCCATCCACATGAAGAATTACATCATATAAAAAAGGAGAATATAGGTCTAATAGAAGTTATGGGACTAGCTATACTTCCATCAAGATTAAAGAAAGAGCTTAAAGAAATTGAAAGATATCTTTTAACTCCTGGATTAGTTCTTGAAATAGATAAAAATGAAGAGCTAAAGAAGCATAAAGAATGGGTAATTTCAATTCTTGATAAATATACAGATATTAGTGAAGAGAATGTAGAAGGAATTCTGCAAGAAGAAGTAGGACTTAAGTTTTTAGCAGTATTAAAGGATGCAGGAGTATTTAAAAGAGATGAAAAAGGCCAAAATGCCTTTGATAAGTTTATTTTAGGATTGTAGGTGAATACATGAATATTGAAAGTAAAATTATAGGTGAATTTCATAATAAGGAAATAATAAGCTATAGTTTAGAAAACTCAAATGGCTTAAAAATAAATGTATTGAATTATGGCGGCATAATTACTGATATTATAGTTCCTGATAAAGACGGTAAGCTAGAAAATGTTGTTATGAAATATAATGATATGAATACGTACAAGGAGAATCCATCGTATTATGGTGCTTTAATTGGAAGAACTTCAGGTAGAGTATGTGAAGGAACAGTTGAATTAAATGGAAAGACTTTAACTTTTAATAAAAACTATGGATTACATCAAGGTCATGGTGGAGATATTGGGTTTGATAAAAAAGTTATGGATGTAAAGACATTTAGAGGTACTGATGAAGCTTATGTAGAACTTAGTTACTTAAGCACTGACAACGAAGAAGGATATCCTGGGAACTTTGATTTAACAGTTAGATATACCTTAACGGAAAATAATGAGCTTAAGATAAATTATAAGGGAATAAGTGATGAAACTACATTAGTTAACTTAACTAATCATAGTTACTTTAATTTAAGTGGTTCTTATAATGATAGTATATTAAATCATCATTTATATATTGATAGTGACTTTTTAGTACAGCTTGATTCAACACAAGTTCCTACTGGAAAGATATTAAATATTAATGGATCAGCATTTGATTTTACAACACCTAAGACAATAGGTAGAGATATTGAAGAGGATGATGAGCAGCTAAAGGTTGGATGCGGATATGACCATCCATGGATATTAAATGGTGGAGATCAAATTAAGTTAAAGCTTTATCATAAGCCTTCAGGAAGAGTTATGGATGTATATACTACACAAAAAGCAGTAGTATTATATTCACAAAACTTCCCAGATGAAGAGCTATTAGAAGGTGGGAAAAAGTGTGAAAGAAGACATTCAATTGCTATAGAAACACAAAGTCCACCTATAGGAAGAGGAAATGCATTTATAAATCACTCAGTGTTAGAAATGGGTGAAGAATATAATCAAGAAACTATATATAAGTTTTCAATTAGATAATAAGGAGCAATCAGCTAATGGCTGATTGCTTTTTGCTTTATATAAAATTAATAAGGTATTTTTTATAAACTCTTCATTATTTTAATAAGTAGCTTATAAACTATATAGATACCAATTTATTTTGGAGGTATAGATGAGTAAAAAAATGCTTTATGAGATTTTTATAGGTTTGTTAGCATTAATGCTTTCAATGATGTTGATTTTAGAGCTTACAATTAGCTTGCCTCATGATGTGGAATTAACATTTTATTATATTAATATAATAGTTAATTTTATATTTATTTTTGATTATGTAATAAGGCTTTTATTTTCTAAGAAAAAAATAGTATTTATAAAAGATAATGTAATAGATTTATTATCTTTAATTACAGTAAAGGGATTTACAAGAATATTTTTAATTTTAAATATTCAAATTCATTTTAACCTAATAGTTATATGGTCTAAAATAATCAGATTAATTTTATTATCATTCAAGTTTAAAAAGAAGATAAAAGAATCTAGGCGGGTTAATAAGTTTAATTATATGCTTGTTTTAACAACTATAGTTATTGTAATTGGGGCTGTAATAATTTCTCAAGTAGAAGGGTTAAGTCTTGGAGATGCACTTTGGTGGAGCTTTGTAACATTTACTACAGTTGGGTATGGAGATGTATTATTAACTACGCCATTAGCTAGGGTAGTAGGGGTTTTGTTAATGATATTTGGAATAGGATTTATAGGGATAACAACAAGTACAATTGCAGCATATATAATAAATGGTGGGAAGAGAAGGCGTAGTATAGGATTTAAGCAGGAAACTATTGAACATATAAAATATAAGTTAGATAATTTCGATGAATTATCTAGTGAAGAAATAGATGAGATTTATAAAATATTAAAATCATTAAAATAATTAAATTTATAATACTATTAAGAATTTTGGGGAATAAAATTAATGTACACAAAAGAAAATAAAGGGGAGTAAAATGAATAGAAAAATAAAAAAAGTTATTATGGTTTCTTTAATTGGACTATCTGTTTTCCAAATTTCTTGTAATGAAAATATAACTATTCAAACCTTAGAGGCAGTTGAAAGTGAAGAATATTTAAAGGAAGAAGAAATTCTTTTAGGGTTTATAGAAAATAATATGATGGATAGTAAAAAAGGAATATATACTAATTTAATTGATGAAAAAAGTGATGGTGATATTACTAGAGGACATAGTATATTATCAGAATCACAAGGAATGATGATGATGTATTACTTATATTCTAGAGAGGATAGTTTATTTGATGAAATGTATAATTACATAAATGATAATATGCTTTTAGATAATGGATTAATAAGTTGGAGAATAGATGAAAATATACCATCAAAGGTATCAGCTACAATAGATGATTTAAGAATTATAAAGGCATTATTACTTGGATATAAGGAATTTGGCAATATTAAATATAAGGAATTAGCTTTAAAAATATCAAATGGTATTTACGATAATTTACTAAAAGATAATTACTTAATAGATTTTAAAGATGAATATGGAATAAGTAATAATTCTACATTGTGCTATTTAGATTTACAATCTATTAAAGTTCTGTCTGAAATAGATTCAAGATGGATATCCAAGTTTGATAAAACATTGGAAGTTATTAATGATGGATATATTTCAAAGGAATTGCCATTATATAAGAATACATATTATACTACTAAAAATGAGTATAGCTTTGATGATATAGAAACATTATTATCTATGAGCGTAATTTTAAATAAGGCTGAAATAGGAGAGGATATAGGGGAAAGTATAAATTGGATTAAAGAAAGGCTAAAGAAGGATGGATATATAGCTTCAGTTTATGACATTAATTCATTAAAAGGTGGAAAGATAGAATCTACATCAATATATGCTATTATAGTACAAATAGCAAAGGTTATAGGTGATAAAGAGTTAGAAGCATTGGGAATGAAAAAAATGATTAGCTTCCAAGTGAAGAATAAAAAATCTAATATTTATGGGGGTTTTGGAAACGAGAAAACCATGGAAGTTTATTCTTATGATAATTTAAATGCTCTTTTAGCCTTTAAAAAAGTAAAATTGGAAGAGAATTAGGAGATTCACCTTATTATTTTTTATAACTTGGACAATTTTTTAATAAAGTTTAGAAAGATATCGTTATCTTTAGAACAATTAGTAAATTTTTCAAAAGATATTGAAGAATGTATTTGATTGGATTAAAATATAGTAAAATTATTCACATATATAAAAGTAGAGTCGTTTTGACTCTACTTTTGACGTTTAAGCTATCACGAGATTCCTTATAAATAAATTTAATATTAAATGATAAGAATATTAAGAGAAAAAGATTACTAACTTTATAAAGTAGGCTAAAGTTATGGAGGCGATAATGTGAAAAATATTTTAAGAATATTTACTAGAGATTTAAAAAGTATAGTAACTAATTGGGTAGCTCTAGTAATAATTCTAGGATTAATGATTTTACCATCGTTATATGCATGGTTTAATATTAGTGCTGGATGGGACCCTTATGGAAATACCAAAGGAATACAGGTTGGAATTGTAAATAAGGATTCTGGTGATAGTTTAGGTGATAAAAATATTAATGTAGGAGATCAGTTAATAGATAAGCTTAAGGAAAATACTAATTTAGGTTGGCAGTTTGTTAGTGAAGAAGAGGGGAATAAAGGGGTAAATACAGGAGAGTATTATGCAACTATTATAATACCTGAAGATTTCACTAAGGAAACATTGTCAATAATATCTCATGATATCAAAAGACCTACCTTAATTTATAAGGTAAACCAAAAAAGTAATGCAATTGCTCCTAAGATAACTGATAAGGGAGTAAGTACTATTAAAACTGAAATAGACACAACTATAGTAGAAACTGTTAATGGAGTATTATTTAAAGTACTAAATGAAACAGGTGTAAGCTTAGAAGAAGTAAGACCAAAGCTTGTAAGATTAGTAAACGGAATTATAGAAATTAATAATAATATGCCAGAAATCGAAAATCTAATAAATCAAGCTTATGATGGAGTAATAACAGCAGAGGATCTTACTAATAAAATTAATGCTAATATACCTGTAATACAAGAAACATTAGATACTAGCAATAGTTTATTAACAGATGTAAGTGGATATTTACAAAAGGCAAAAGAAGGAGTTGTGGATGTAGCACCTGTCGTAAAAGGAGATTTAGAATTTGTAAATGAAACATTAGGTTTTGCAGATTCTGTAATAGGAGACTTATTAAATTTAGACGTAAATGTTAATAAGGATGCAATACTAGAAGCTTTAGACGGTATTATTATAAAAATAACAGATATTAAAAGTAAAATAGATGGTATGGTTAAATTATTAGGTCCTTTAGGAAAATTAAATCCTGAAATAAGAAACCTAATAGAAGAATTAAATAATATTAATTATAAGTTAGATGATGTTATTACAGTAATAGGTGATGCTAAAGATAAAATAATAAATGGTGAGCCTATAGATAAAAGTAAGTTAGAAAATATTAAAGCTTTAATCGAAGCAAATAAAGCAGTTGTAGCTAATATTTTAGATAATTATGATTCTAAATATGTTCCTGAAATAAATAAGGCTATAGATCAAATGACTACTATTACTGATAATACATTAGGATTAGTATCAGGAGCTCAAGATTCAATACCTAAGGCAACGGATTTATTAAGTAAATTAATAAAAGGAGTAGACTTAGGAAAGGAAGAATTAGAAAAAATTAAAGCTGATCTTCCAGAGTTTAAGGAAAAATTATCATCCATTGCTGGTAAGGTTGAAGGATTAGATGATGAAGAAAAAATAAATACTTTACTAAGCTTATTAAAAAATAACTGGGAAGAAACAAGTACATTCTTAGGAAGCCCAGTAAAAATAGATGAGGAAGTATTATATCCTATACCTAACTATGGTTCAGCAATGTCACCATTTTACTCAACTCTTTCATTGTGGGTTGGTGCATTAATTTTAGTTTCATTATTAACGACTAATGCTCATTCTATGGAAGATGGTAAGAAGCTTAAGACTTATGAACAGTATTTTGGAAAGTTCTTAACATTCGCATTTATAGGTATTTGTCAAGCATTAATACTTAGTATAGGAGATATGCTAATTTTAAATTGTTATGTGGTTAACCCAGCATTATTTGTAGGAATTAGCGTATTTACAAGTGTAGTATTTATTACAATGGTATATACTCTAGTATCTATATTTGGCAATGTAGGAAAGGCTATTTCTGTAATTCTTTTAGTTATACAAGTAGCTGCAGCAGGAGGAACATTCCCTGTGGAAGTAATGAGTCCATTCTTCCAATTTGTTCATCCATTTTTACCATTTACTTATGCTATTTCAGCTATGAGAGAAGCTGTAGGTGGAGTTGTAGTAGAAAACTTATATAGAGATATTACAACTCTTGTAATTTATGCTGTAGTATTTATTGTAGTAGGAATATTATTAAAGGGTCCTATAAATAAAGCTACTAAAAAGCTTAAAGATAAATTAAATGATAGTGGATTAATAGGACATTAGAAGATATAAAAGGTTACCTTATTTAAGGTAGCCTTTTTTGTTTTTCTATTAAATGGTATAATATTTTTAAATAGTTATTAATTTAAGACTAATGGAGGGATACAAAATGAAAAAGATAGTAGTATTAGATGGAAAAACTTTAGGTAAGTTAGAATTTAATAAGCTTAATGAGTTTGGAACAGTAGAATTTTATGAAACAACGTCAGCAGATGAAGTAAAAGATAGAATAAAAGATGCAAATATTATATTAACTAATAAGGTAGTTTTAAAGGAAGAAAATTTAAGTGTTGCTAAAGATTTAGAATTAATATGTGAAACTGCAACAGGATTTAATAATATAGATATAAAATATTGTAAGGAAAATGGAATTGCAGTAACTAATGTAGCTGGATATTCTACTAACACAGTAGTTCAACATACATTTGCAACGGTTTTAACATTATGCGATAAATTATCTTATTATGATAATTATGTTAAATCAGGAGAATATGCTTCATCAGGATTATTTACTGATTTAGGAAAGCCTTTTAATGAACTTCATGGGAAAACTTGGGGTATTATAGGACTAGGTGAAATAGGAAGAAAGGTAGCTAAAATAGCTGAAGCTTTTGGAACAAATGTAGTTTATTATTCAACATCAGGTAAAAACAATAATTCTGAATATAAGCAAGTTACCTTTGATGAATTACTTTCATATTCAGATATAATCACTATACATGCACCATTAAATGAAAATACAATGGGACTAATAAATTTAGATGCATTAAAGAAAATGAAAAATACTGCTATATTAGCAAATATGGGAAGAGGTCCTATAGTGGTTGAAGAGGACTTAGCAAAGGCTATAGATGAAGATATAATAGCTGGAGCAGCATTAGATGTATTTGAAGTTGAACCGATAAAAGAAAATAGCCCTATAACAAAGATTCAAAAAGAGGAAAAGGTTATTTTAACACCTCATATAGCATGGGCAAGTATTGAAGCAAGAGAAAGATTATTTGGAGAAGTTATAGAAAATATTAAAGGTTTTTATAATAGAGAAAAAAGAGGAAGAGTAGAATTATAATAAAAATTCAAGGGTGTTTATTACCCTTGAATTTTTTCGCAAAACTTTTCTTTTAAAATAGTAATTACTCCTTCTTCAGAATTACTAGGAGCAATTTTATGAGCTTTTTTCTTTATATCTTCAGGGGCATTATCCATAGCATAGCTATAGTAAGCTCTTTCAAACATTGGTATATCATTATAATAATCTCCAAAAACCATGGTTTCACCATTAGTTATTGCATACTTATCTTGTATCTTTTGAAGTCCCTTACCTTTATTTATACCATTATCCATTATATCAAGCCATATTTTCCCTGAAACTACTATTTGAAGTTCATCACTAAAGCAGTTTTCAAAAAAATCTTCAGAGAGTTTTTTTACGTTCTTAAAATGACATAATGTAACCTTAATTACATCATCTTCTACATCCTCTATGTTTGAAATAATTTCTTTATTGTAATAGTATTTATCTACTTCTTGTATAAATTCAGGATCATCACTTTCAATATAAGCACATTCCTTGCAGCATAGTATTATATGAGCATCCTTAGCCTTTCTATATTGTGAAATTACTCTTTTAACTAAAGGTTTTTCGATTATGTCACAATAAATAATATGTTCGTTTTCTACTATAGTTGCTCCGTTATCAGCAACAAAGGTAATGTGGTTTGAAAGTGAACCGAAATCCTTTTTTAATGTATAATAAGGTCTTCCAGATGCAGCTATAAATTTAATATTTTTCTTAAGTAATTCCTTAAGAACATTTCCAAAATCATGAGGTATTGTACAGTCTTCTTTTAATAAAGTTCCATCTAAATCGGTAGCTATAAGTTTAATCATTTTATCACCTATTCCATATTAATCATATTACCTTATATTTTAATCATATTGATTAGTTTTTATGTATATAAATAATAGAAGAATTTAATTATAAATTCGATTGACAATAAATGTAATATATAGTAATATTACTAATAAGTTAATAATGAAAGGCTATGAATGAGAGTATTAGATTGTATGAGATCTTAAAGAGAGTAGAGTGTTTGGTGAAAGCTCGCAGATTATCGCTTTTGAACTAGCTCAGGAGCCGTATTGCCGAAACTAAGTAGGCTTTACCGGAGTATAATAATATTCCGTTATTTAAATTAAGTAAGGTTTTGGATGGTACCGCGTAGATTTGCTCCAATAAGGAGCAGACCTACGTTTTTTTTTACTCTTAAATATTTAATTGGGGAATTAATAGAAGGGGGCAACATAAATGAATTATAAGAAGTACAAAAAATTTGAAACAATTAGGTTAAGTGATAGAACTTGGCCAAATAACACAATTGAAAAGGCACCTTTATGGTGTAGTGTAGATTTAAGGGATGGAAATCAATCTCTTATAAATCCAATGACAGTAGAAGAAAAAATAGAAATGTTCAATATGCTTGTAGAATTAGGTTTCAAGGAAATTGAAATAGGATTTCCATCAGCATCTCAAATAGAATTTGATTTTTTAAGAACATTAGTTGAAAGGGAGTTAATTCCTAGCGATGTTAAGGTTCAAGTACTTACTCAAGCTAGAGCCCATTTAATAGAAAGAACCTTTGAAGCTTTAAAGGGTGTAGAAAAAGCAGTTGTTCATATATATAATTCGACATCTATTTTACAAAGAGATGTTGTGTTTAATATGAGTAAGGATGAAATTAAAGAAATAGCAGTTGAAGGAACAAAGTTAGTAAAAAGATATGCAGATGATTTTAAAGGAGAAATTACATTAGAATATTCACCAGAAAGTTTTACAGGTACTGAAGTTGAATATGCTCTAGAGGTTTGTGAAGCTGTATTAGATACATGGGAAGCATCCAAGAATAATAAGGTTATAATTAATTTGCCTTCAACAGTTGAAATGGATACTCCAAATATATTTGCAGATCAAATAGAGTGGGTAATAAGAAATTTTAAAGATAGGGAAAGAGTTATAGTAAGTATCCATCCTCATAATGATAGAGGAACAGGGGTAGCAGCAGCAGAGTTATCATTATTAGCAGGAGCTGATAGAATTGAGGGAACATTATTTGGTAATGGTGAAAGAACTGGTAATGTAGATATATTAAATTTAGCTTATAATATGTTTTCACATGGAGTTAATCCAGAGCTTAAATTAGATAATGTAAATAAAATAATAAGTGTATATGAAAAATGTTGTAAGATTCCTGTTCATATTAGACATCCTTATGCAGGGGAGCTTGTATTTACAGCATTTTCTGGGTCACATCAAGATGCTATAAATAAGGGAATGAATAAATATAGAGAAAGAGAAAATCAAATATGGCAAGTTCCATATTTACCAATAGATCCTAGTGATTTAGGAAGAGAATATGAAGCATTAGTAAGAATAAACAGTCAATCAGGAAAGGGTGGAATAGCATTTGTTTTAGAAAATCATTTTGGATATAAGATGCCAAAGGCTATGCATAAAGAATTTGGTGAAATTATTCAAGGTGTAACAGAAAAAGTTGGGGAAATATCTCCTAAAATAATAATGGACAAGTTCCAAGAAGAATATTTAAATGCTAAAGGACCTTTTGAATTAGTTAAGTTTAAGGTCAGTGATAATAGTGAAGATAATAATGAAACAGTTATTGAAGTTAACTTCTCATATAATGGGGAGCAAAAATACTTTGAAGCTAGTGGTAATGGACCTATAGATTCTTTAAAGAAGGGATTAATAAAAAGCGAGTTAGTTAAAACTAATATAATTGATTATGCAGAGCATTCATTAGGAAAAGGATCAGAAGCAAAGGCAGCTGCATATGTACAAATGACAAGATGTGATAATAGTATAGAAACCTTTGGTGTTGGAGTAGATAGTAATATTACTGTAGCATCTATAAAAGCTGTATTTAGTGCAATAAATAGATTATATAAATAGTATAAAAAATAGAAGCCACTTATTAGTGGCTTCTATTTTAATATATTTTAAATAGAAACTTTCATATCTACTATAGTTGAATATTCCCATGCATTTACAAGGCCTGTTAACATGTTATTAAGAACTCTTCCAATAATATAATAAGCATTGTCATTTAAGTTAGCTAAAGATACTCTTAAAGCCCATCTTGAAGAAGCGAATCCATCACCATTAAGAAGGATTAGTGAGTAATTTTTAGCTAAATCATACATTATATCAAATGGGGTATAGTTTTCGTGAATGAAGTTTGCAAAGTCTTCACCATATTTATGTTTTGCCCATTCTATAATATTTATTTCAGTATAGTAAGAAGCATCATTAGGATTGTCTATAAGCTCCATATTTAAGCCTTCGAAAAGTAAAGATTTACGCTTTTTACATATATCCATAGTTAAATGTTTATAGCTATCTTTTTCATCTATTAATGCAAATCCACAGAAAAATGCCATTTGAACTTGCTGTGGTGTAGAAAGGCCAGCAGTATGGTTTAAAGCAACTTGTCTACTATCTGCGACTAATCGATCTATAAAAGATATATCTTCAGGATTGTATGCCATATGCTTATATCTATCATTTACTATATCCTTTTTATCCTTTGGTAAATCTGCTATGAGCTTATTAAATATATTTTTTTCATGAAGCATAATAGTTCCTAATCTCCAACCTGTTACTCCAAAGTATTTTGAAAGAGA
>NZ_JBOFYU010000220.1:0-17993 GCF_051654825.1 Clostridium sp. | reverse complement strand
CCTTCTAAATCTTCCTTTATATCAGATACTCTATTTCCACTTATACTATTTTCTTTATTGTCACTATACTTATAAACTTCAAACTTTGTTCCATTATATTTATTAACACCATCACTTGTACCTATCCACATATATCCCTTACTATCTTGTATAATTGAATATACAGATGATTGAGACAAGCCATCTTCTATCGTTATCCTCTTAAAGTTTCTATTTTTATCATTTACTATTGAATACACAGTAGCATTCATTGTATTTAGAACTACAATTATACATACAATTATAATTATTAATCTTCTAAATATTCCTCTCATTTTAACCCCTTTTAAACCCTTTATTTCTATAATGTACCAATATGTATTATAACATTTTTTTCTAGAAATTTACACAAAATAATATCTTTCACCATTTTTAATCTTTTATTATTTCTTAGGAAATATATATGTAAAATCATCTATTATTTTAACTAATAATAGAAAAAAGACATATAACTTAGTTTATAAGTTATATATCTTTTACTTAAAATTAAATTAATCTAATTTCTTAGTATCAATCCAACTCATCATTTCTCTTAATTCTTTTCCTACAGTTTCAATTTGATGCTCTGATTCATTTCTTCTAATAGCATTAAAGTTTGGTCTTCCAACCATATTTTCCATTAACCAATTTCTAGCAAATGTTCCATCTTGGATTTCCTTTAATACCTTTTTCATTTCTTTTTTAGTTTCTTCTGTTACAATTCTATTTCCAATCATGTAATCACCATATTCAGCAGTATCTGAAATTGAATATCTCATCATACTCATTCCACCTTGATATAGTAAATCTACAATTAATTTCATTTCATGTAAACATTCAAAGTATGCATTTTCAGGAGCATATCCAGCTTCTACTAATGTTTCAAATCCTGCCTTTATAAGTGCAGTACATCCTCCACATAATACTGCTTGCTCACCAAATAAATCTGTTTCAGTTTCATCTCTAAATGTTGTTTCTAATATACCAGCTCTTGCTCCACCTACACCGTTAGCATAAGCTAAAGCTAAATCTCTTGCATTTCCAGTTGCATCTTGATGAACTGCTATTAAACAAGGAACTCCTGAACCTTCTGTGTAAGTTCTTCTTACCATATGTCCTGGTCCCTTAGGTGCACACATAAATACATCTACATTTTCTGGTGGAACTATTTGTGTGTAGTGAATATTAAATCCATGTGCAAATACTAATGCATTTCCTTCTTCAAGATATGGTGCTATTTCTTCTCTATATATAACAGCTTGTTTTTCATCTGGTACTAATATCATTATAACATCAGCAGCCTTAGCAGCTTCTGAAACTGTAGCTACTTCTAATCCTGCTTCCTTTACTCTATTCCAAGATCTACTTCCTTCATAAAGACCTACAACTACATCTACTCCACTTTCATGTAAATTTAATGCATGTGCATGTCCTTGGCTACCATAACCAATTATAGCAACCTTCTTTCCTTTTAATAATTCTAAATTTGTGTCCTTTTCATAATACATTTTTGCCATTGTTCATACCCCCTGATTATTTTACGTCTTCTTCGCTTATTATTTCATTAATTGGTGCACCTGGTGCTACCATTGGAAATACCTTTTTATCGTTATTTATTATATAATCAATAATTACTGGACCCTCAGTATTTATTGCTTCTACCAATATATTTTCTAAATCTTCTTTTTTATTTACTCTTAATCCCTTTGCGCCAAATGCCTCTGCTAACTTTACAAAATCTGTTGATCTATCTAAAGTTGTAGCTGAATATCTTCCTTCATAAAAGAATCCTTGCCATTGTCTTACCATTCCTAATGCATTATTGTTCATTATTATTATTATTAATGGTAAGTTATTCTTTACTGCTGTAGCAACTTCGTTACAATTCATTCCAAAGCTACCATCCCCAGCAATATTAAACACTTGCTTGTCCTTCTTGGCTATTTGTGCTCCTATAGATGCTCCCAATCCAAATCCCATGGTTCCTAATCCACCTGAGGAAATAAATGTTCTTGGAGATTTATAATTGAAATATTGAGCTGCCCACATTTGATGTTGACCAACTTCTGTTGTTATAATAAAGTCTCCTTTATCTAACTTATCTAATTTTTTAAATAAGAATTCTGGTGTTAATTCACCCGCTTCTACATTATCTGTTTTTTGTAGTGCTTTAAAATCATTTAACTTTTTAATCCATTCATTATTTTTCTTTGCATCTACTACTTCTATTAATCTACTTAACGCTATCTTTAAATCCCCTATTAAAAAGGAATCTACTCTTATATTTTTATTTATTTCTGCTGGATCTACATCTATATGGATTACTTTTGCATTTTTTATATGATCTTGATTGCTTATAACTCTATCGCTAAATCTAGCTCCTAAGGTTATTAATAAATCACACTTTGTTGCTAAAAGATTTGATGCCTTTGTTCCATGCATTCCAATCATACCTGTATAAAGTGGGTGATTGCAAGGAAAGGCTGATGTACACATTAACGAAGTTGCTACTGGAGAATTTATTTTTTCTGCAAATAATTTAAGTTCTTCTGTAGCCTCAGAAATATTTATTCCTCCACCTGCATAAATAAGTGGTTTTTCACATTCGTTTATTAACGCTGCAATATCTTCTATTGATTTAGCTGTAATATGCTTGTCTTTTCTTTCAACAGCCTTTGGCTCTCTTTTAACATATTTTGCTTTTGCAGCAGTTATATCTTTAGGAATATCTATAAGAACCGGTCCCGGTCTTCCTTCTTTTGCTATATAAAAGGCTTCTCTTATTACATTTTGTAAATCATCTATATTTTTAACTATATAATTATGCTTTGTTATTGGCATAGTAATTCCAGCAATATCAACTTCTTGAAAACTATCCTTCCCTAATAATGATTTAGGAACGTTTCCTGTTATTGCTACCATAGGAACTGAATCCATATATGCAGTAGCTATACCTGTTACTAAATTTGTAGCTCCAGGTCCTGATGTTGCTAAACAAACACCAACCTTTCCTGTAGCTCTAGCATAACCATCAGCTGCATGGGCTGCCCCTTGTTCATGGCTAGTTAGGATATGATCTATCTCATTGCTATACTTATATAATTCATCATATATATTTAAAACTGATCCACCTGGATATCCAAATATAGTTTTTACACCTTCATCAATAAGAGTTTTAATTAATATTTCTGCCCCAGTTAATAACACAATAACCCCCTCCTTTTATGATTTTAACTACTTATATACTGCCCCAGTATTTGCCGAGCTTACTAGTTTAGCATATCTTGCTAAATACCCCTCTTTTACTTTTGGTTCCTGAATAACTAAAGTCTTTCTTCTTTCATCTAAAACTTCATTACTAACCAAAAGATCTAATTTACCATTTTTAATATCTATTGATATCATGTCTCCATCATTAACTAATGCTATTATTCCACCTTCTGCTGCTTCAGGAGAAACATGTCCTATTGCTGCCCCTTTTGTTGCACCACTAAATCTTCCATCTGTAATTAATGCAACATATTTATCTAGTCCCATTCCTGCTATAGCCGATGTAGGTGATAACATTTCACGCATTCCAGGTCCACCTTTTGGTCCCTCGTATCTAATAACTACTACATCACCCTTAACTATTTTCTTTCCTAAAATTGCTTCAATAGCTTCTTCTTCTGAATTAAAGACTTTAGCAGGTCCTTCATGCTTTAGCATTTCCGGTAATACTGCTGATTTTTTAACTACAGCACCATCTAAAGCTAAGTTTCCTTTTAGTACCTGTATTCCGCCTGTAACACTATATGGATTTTCTATATTTTTTATAACAGTATAGTCATTATCCTTAGCATTATTTATATTTTCCTTTTGAGTCTTTCCTGTTGCTGTTATGCAATCTAGATTTATTAAATCCTTTTTAGAAAGCTCCTTAATTACTGTTTGTATTCCTCCAGCCCAATATAAATCTTCTATATGAGTATCTGACGCTGGAGCTAACTTACATAAATTTGGCGTTTTAGATGATACTTCATTTATTATATCTAAATTCATTTCAACCTTTGCTTCATTAGCTATTGCAGTTAAATGAAGCACACTATTAGTTGAACAACCTAATGCCATATCTACTGTTAAAGCATTTTTTATTGATTTTTCATTTATTATATCTCTTGGCTTAATATCATTTTCTAATAAATTCATCACTGCCATACCTGCATATTTTGCTAGCCTTATTCTTTCTGAATAAACTGCTGGTATTGTTCCATTTCCAGGTAGTGCAAGTCCTAAAACCTCTGATAAACAATTCATTGAGTTAGCTGTAAACATACCGGAGCATGATCCACATGTAGGGCATGCTCTATTTTCTAATTCACATAAATCACCTTCAAGCATTGCTCCATTTTCAAACATGCCAACTGCTTCAAACATAGTTGAAAGTGATACATCTTGACCTTTAAACTTACCTGCAAGCATTGGTCCACCACTAACTATTACTGCTGGAATATTTAATCTTAAAGCAGCCATTACCATTCCTGGTACAATCTTATCACAATTTGGTATTAATACTAATGCATCAAAACCATGTGCCATTGTCATACATTCTATTGTATCAGCAATAAGTTCTCTAGTTGCTAGTGAATATCTCATTCCCTCATGTCCCATAGCAATACCATCACATACTCCTATAGTTGGAAATACTAAAGGTGTACCTCCTGAAATTAATACTCCCTTTTTTACAGCTTCTACTATTTTATCTAAGTTTACATGACCTGGAATAACATCATTTTGTGATGTAACAACCCCTATTAAAGGCTTATTTATTTCTTCATCTGTAAGACCAGATGCTTTAAATAATGACCTATGTGGAGCTCTAGCTACACCCTTTTTTACTCTATCACTTCTCATATGTTACACCCCTTTAATTTTTTATCTTATTTATCACTAATTCTCCCATTTCACTAGTTCCAACAAGTTTCATTCCTTCACTCATTATATCTCCAGTTCTATATCCAGATTCTAATACTTGAACTACTGATTTTTCTATTAATGAAGCTTCCTCTTCTAGATCAAAACTGTATCTAAGCATCATAGCCGCTGATAATATTGTTGCTAATGGATTGGCTATTCCCTTTCCTGCAATATCTGGAGCACTTCCATGTATAGGTTCATACATTCCAAGCTTTCCTTCTCCTAAAGATGATGATGGAAGCATTCCTATTGAACCTGTTATCATACTTGCTTCATCAGATAATATATCTCCAAACATATTTGAAGTTACTATTACATCAAACTGCTGTGGATATCTTACTAATTGCATTGCTGCATTATCAACATACATATGATTTACTTCAACTTCAGGATAGTCCTTTGATACTTCTTCTACAACACCTCTCCACAGCCTTGAAGTTTCTAATATATTAGCCTTATCTACACTAGTAACTTTTTTACCTCTTTTCATTGCAGTATCAAAAGCTATTTTTGCTATTCTTCTAACCTCACCTACATTATATCTTTCTGTATCATAAGCACCTTGTATTCCATTTACTTCTTCTCTTCCTCTTTCTCCAAAGTAAATTCCACCTGTTAACTCTCTTACAACACATATATCAATTCCATTACCTATTATACTGTCCTTTAATGGTGATGCATCCTTTAATGGAGCATATAATAATGCTGGTCTTAAATTACAATAAAGATTTAATCCACCTCTAAGACCTAATAAAGCTTGCTCTGGTCTTATTTTTGCATTAGGATCATCCCACTTTGGTCCACCTACTGCTCCTAGTAAAATTGAATCTGAATTTTTACATGCCTCTAAAGTTTCATCTGGTAGAGGTGTACCTTTTTCATCTATAGCACACCCTCCAGCTAATAAATACTCATATTTAAAATCATGTCCAAATTTATCCCCAATTAAATTTAAGACATTAACTGTTTGTTCTATTACCTCTGGACCTATTCCATCACCAGGAATAACTGCTATTTTAAAATTCATTTTTTTGCCCCCTTGTTTTGCTACTTATTGCTTTTTATATATCCTATTAAACCATCATTATTAATTATTTTTTGCATAAATTCAGGGAATCCTTCTCCCTTATATTCTTGATTTTTAGTTAAATTTTTTATAACACCTGTTGAAAATTCAACCTCTAATTCATCTCCTGCTTCTATAGCTTTTACTGCTTCATCACATTCAATTATAGGTAATCCTATATTTATAGAATTTCTATAAAATATTCTTGCAAATGTTGATGCTATTACACAGCTAACACCACTAGCTTTTATAGCTATTGGAGCATGCTCTCTTGATGAACCACATCCAAAATTCTTATTTGCAACTATAATATCTCCATTATTTACTTTTTTAACAAAATCAACATCTATATCTTCCATACAATGTGCTGCTAATTCCTTTGGATCTGATGTATTTAAATATCTTGCTGGAATTATTACATCTGTATCTACATTATCTCCATACTTAAAAACTCTTCCTTTTGCCTTCATAACTTTTCCCCCTATTATAATAATTCCGGATTTGTAATTTTACCTTTTAATGCTGAAGCTGCTGCTACTGCTGGACTTGCTAAATATACCTCTGACTCAACATGTCCCATTCTACCTACAAAATTTCTATTTGTTGTAGATATAGCTCTTTCTCCCTTAGCTAATATCCCCATATGTCCTCCTAAACAAGGTCCACATGTAGGAGTAGAAACTATTGCTCCTGCTTCAATTAAATCCTTTATTATTCCTTCATCTAATGCTTCTAAATAAATCTTTTGAGTTCCTGGGAAAACTATACATCTAATTCCCTTTTTAACCTTATTTCCCTTAAGAATATCTCTTGCAATTCTTAAATCTGATATTCTACCATTTGTACAAGAACCTATAACTACTTGATCTACATCTATATCCCCAACTTCATCTATAGTTCTTGTGTTATCTGGTAAATGTGGGAATGCCACTGTTGGTCTTAAGGTACTTAAATCTATTTCAAATACTTCATCATATTCAGCATCTTCATCTGCTTCATATACCTTCCACTCTTTTTTAGCATGTCCATCTAAATACTCTATTGTTGTATCATCAACTGGGAATATACCATTTTTCCCACCAGCTTCTATAGCCATATTTGCCATAGTAAACCTATCATCTATTGAAAGATATTTTAAACCATCACCAACAAATTCCATAGATTTATATAAAGCACCATCTACACCTATCATTCCTATGATATGAAGAATTATATCTTTTCCACTTACCCATTTAGCAGGCTTATTTTTAAGAATAAACTTTAATGCTGACGGAACCTTAAACCAACATTTTCCTGTTGCCATTCCAGCTGCCATATCTGTTGAACCTATCCCTGTTGAAAAAGCTCCTAAAGCTCCATATGTGCAAGTATGAGAATCTGCCCCAATTACTACATCACCAGCAACTACTAATCCCTTTTCAGGTAATAAACAATGCTCTATTCCCATTTCCCCAACTTCAAAGAAATTTGTTATTTCTTTTTCCTTTGCAAATTCTCTAATAAATTTGCATTGCTCTGCAGCCTTTATATCCTTATTGGGTGTAAAATGATCTGGAACTATTGCTATTTTATCTTTATTAAATACTCTATCTACTTTAAACTTATTAAATTCTTTTACAGCTACAGGAGATGTTATATCATTTCCTAAAACTAAATCTAAATTTGCCTCTATTAATTGTCCTGCTTTTACGCTTTCTAATCCTGCGTGAGCCGCTAATATTTTTTGTGTCATCGTCATTGCCATGTTTTTAGCCCCCTTATTTTAAAAGTACATCCTTACTTTTCTCTCTATATCTTTTATTAGTTTATATTCAATAGAATCAACTAAAGCTATCCAGCTGGCTTGTACAACATCTCGTGATACCCCAACTGTACTCCAATTTTCAACTCCATCTGTTGATTCCATTAATACTCTTACCTTAGCTCCTGTTGCACTTTGAGAATCTAAAACCCTTACCTTGTAATCTACTAATCTCACATTTTTTAATTGTGGGTAAAATGATTCTAAAGCTTCTCTTAATGCTTTATCCAATGCATTTACAGGCCCATCGCCTTCTGCTGCAGTCATTTTGTTTCTTCCATCAACTGTTATATTTATTAACGCAGTAGAACTAAAATCTCCATTACTTGATGGCTGCTCTCCCATAGTTTTAAAATGATTTAATTTAAAAAACGGTTCATATTTACCTATGGTTTTTCTAATTAATAATTCTACTGTTCCATCTGCTCCCTCAAATTTATATCCCTGATATTCTAATTCTTTAAGCTTATCAGTAACCATTTGAACTTCCTTGCTTTCTTTTGTTATACTTGGAAAAATCTTTTGTATTTCTTTTAGAATTGTGCTTTTACCACTTACTTCTGACACTAGAAATCTTCTTGTATTACCTACTTGCTCTGGTTTTATATGTTCATATGAATTGGTTGCCTTACATACTGCATCTATATGCATTCCACCCTTATGTGAAAAAGCTGAGTTTCCTACATAAGGCATTTCATCTTGTAATGAAATATTAGATATTTCTGCTATAAATCTTGATGTTGATGTTAATTTTATCAATGCATCGTCACTTATAGATTTATATCCCATTTTATATGTTAATGTTGGAATAATAGCACTTAAATTTGCATTTCCACATCTTTCTCCTACCCCAATAAAAGTTCCTTGAATGTGAGATGCTCCTGAATCTATTGCTATTATTGAATTTGCCACTGCCATTCCAATATCGTTATGACAGTGAATTCCTATTTTGCCCCCAATTTCTAGTGATACATCTTCTACAATACTTTTTACCTCTGAAGGTAATGTTCCACCATTTGTATCACACAAAACAATTATATCTGCCCCAGATTGCTTTGCTACTTCTAATGTTTTTATTGCATATTCACTATTTGATTTATATCCATCAAAAAAATGTTCTGCATCAAAAATCACTTCTTTATCTTTTTCTTTTAAAAACTCTATAGAATCCTTTATCATATTTAAATTTTCTTCTAGAGAAGTTTTTAATATATCAACGACTTGAAAATCCCAGGCCTTTCCAAATATCACTACAACATCAGTGTCTGCTTCTAATATTTTCTTTAAATTTACATCTTCACAAGATTCTATATTAGGTCTTCTTGTAGATCCAAATGCAGCAACCTTAGAATTACTTAGTTTAAATTCCTTTATTCTTTTAAAAAACTCCATGTCCTTTGGATTAGAACCTGGATTTCCAGCTTCTATATAAGATACCCCTATCTCATCTAAAGCTTTTACTATTTTCAGCTTATCCTCTAAGGAAAATGATATTCCTTCACCTTGAGCCCCATCTCTTAGTGTTGAGTCAAATATATCTACTTTACGCTTAGTCATAGTACACCCCCTTTATTAAATAACGCTTATTTTTAGTTAATTAAAGTATTCACCATAATTAGTTATATCTTTATCTCCTCTTTCTAGCCCAGAAATACCGGTTCTAACTAATTCTTGAATTCCATACTCCTCCATTAACTTAATTAATGCAGTTATCTTGCTATCATCACCTGTTAACTCTATTGTTAATGTGTTAGGTGCAACATCTATAATCTTACTTCTGAATATTTTGACAACTTCGTTTATAGCTGATCTATTTTCAGGGGTTGCCTTAACCTTTATTAAAACTAACTCTCTATATACTGATTCTTCAGGCTTTAATTGTAAGACTCTTAGAACTTCTTCAACCTTATTTAATTGTTTTATAAATTGTTCTAATACCTCTTCTCCCCCCATTAAAGCTATAGTCATTCTTGAAATATCGGGATTTTCTGTTCTACCAACACTTAAGCTATCAATGTTAAATCCTCGTCTTGCAAAAAGACCTGAAACTCTTGTTAATACCCCTGATGAATTTTTTACTAATACTGATAAGACATGTCTTTCCAATATTATCGCCCCCTTAAAAAATTGTGTAAAAAAACCACCTCTAATGATATTGATCAATATTAGTGGTATTAAATCCGCCTTAATAATGTCACTAGGTTCTATCAAACCCCTGCCTTTAACGGTGCATACCGGTAATCGCCTACTTGCAAAAATATTGCTTTCAAGATACTGCTCAGGAGTGATAATAATTTAGTAAAAGTATCCATTCACACCTCCCATGGACTCTCTGTAACTTTTCTTCTAAAAAAACGTCTCCGTCTAAGCATTTTAAAATTCTAAGGACATATTAAATTTTGTATTGTTAAAATTTTACTATTTAAATTCAATAGTGTCAACATCTTTTGTAATTTTTACTATTTTTATTATTAAATGGTTTACTTGCTATATATATTTTACCAAATTACTATAAAAAAACCTAATATATAATCAATTTGTCAAATATTTTTGGATATATATTTTTGTTTATTAAACATTTTCTCGTTTTATTATTATATTATAGAAATATTTTTTTATGATTTTCGATCAATATTTTTTCTAATTATAATAAAAAGCTACACTATTAAAATTAATTTTAATAGTGTAGCTTTTCTTTTATTATATCTT
This sequence comes from Clostridium sp., assembly GCF_051654825.1. GTDB lineage: Bacteria > Bacillota > Clostridia > Clostridiales > Clostridiaceae > Clostridium. The sequence continues at coordinate 7,443 of NZ_JBOFYU010000220.1, read as the reverse complement.
TGCTAATATCATATCTGCTAAATCATGTGCCATTTTATCTATTTCCTCTTGGTTTTCACCTTCAAGCATAACTCTTACTAATGGCTCAGTTCCTGATGGTCTTATTAATACTCTTCCAACACCATTTAGTTTATTTTCTATTTCTTCAATAGCTTTAACTATTTCAGCATCTTCTAAGTATATATTTTTTTTATCATTTGGAACCTTAGCATTTACTAATACTTGTGGTAACTCTTTCATTATTCCTGCTAATTCACTTAAAGTATTTCCACTTCTCTTTTTAATAGCAGCAATTTGTAGAGCTGTAACTAATCCATCTCCTGTAGTATTATAATCTAGGAATATGATGTGTCCTGATTGTTCTCCACCTAGAACATATCCATCCTTAATCATTTCTTCTAAAACATATCTATCTCCAACTTTAGTTTTAATGATATTTATTCCTTCTGATTTACATGCTATATCTAATCCTAAATTGCTCATTACTGTAACAACTAAAGTATCATCCTTTAGTTTTCCTAAATCTTTAAGATATTTTGCACATAAAGTTAAAATGAAATCTCCATTAATTAAAGTTCCCTTTTCATCTACTGCTAAACATCTATCTGCATCACCATCAAAGGCAAATCCTAAGTCACAACCTTTTCTAACAACATAATCCATTAACTCTTCTGGATGAGTTGAACCACATTTTTCATTTATGTTAGTTCCATCTGGATTATCATTTATTACATAAACTTCAGCTCCTAACTCTCTAAAAGCCTTTACTGCTGACTTATAACATGCACCATTAGCACAATCTAATGCTACTTTAACTCCCTTTAAATCAACAGGAATAGTTGACATTGCATAGTTTGTGTATTCATCAAGAGCTCCTAAATCAGCTGTTGATCTACCTAAATCATGCCCTACTGGACTAGGTACACCCTCAAATCCTGTTTCTATCACTCTTTGTATTTCATCTTCTAATTCATCTGGTAATTTATATCCCTTATTATCAAAGAACTTTATTCCATTATATTCAACTGGGTTATGTGATGCTGAAATCATTATCCCTGCATCTGCATTATATTCTCTTGTTAAATGTGCTACTGCTGGTGTTGGAACTACCCCTAAAATAACGGCTTCTGCCCCAACTGATAATATTCCAGCAACTAAAGCTGACTCTAACATATCTCCTGATATTCTTGTATCTTTTCCTACTAATATCTTAGGTTTATGTGTTCCTTCAGTTAAAACATAAGCTCCTGCTCTTCCTAAGTTATATGCTAATTGAGCTGTTAATTCTGTGTTAGCAACCCCTCTTACTCCATCTGTTCCAAACATTCTACCCATATATTTACCTCACCTTTTCTATTGTTTATATTGTATCAAGTTCAAGTATACATTTTTTTAATACCTTTTACAACTAACTGAACAATATATGTTCTATAATCAAATAATTATTTAGATTCTTCAATTCTATCTAATACTAAGTTATAGCCACCTGTACCATAATTTAAACACTTATTTACTCTACTTATTGTAGCTGTACTAGCACCTGTTTTTTCTGCTATTTCAGTATATACCCTTTTCTCCTTTAACATAGTTGCAACATGAATTCTTTGTGCTAATGCCTTAAGCTCATTAATAGTTGCAACATCTTCAAAGAAGTTATAACATTCATCAATATTTTGAAGTTTTAAAACTGCTTCAAAAAATAAATCAAGTTCATCATTCTTCAGCTTGCTAATCACTGTACTCATTGAACTCACTCCTTAATCTTCTTTTGCTTATACTAATTATACCCATTTATTTATTAGTTTACAACTGTATTGCATTGAAGCAGTATTTTAACACTCTTATTCGCTATAAATTTCTTCTTTATTTAATTCTTTATCATCTAAAATATCCTCATAAATATTTTTGGTTGGTGCTATCCAAACTTCTCCGATTCCTCTATAAATATTAATCATGAATTCACCATTTAAAATACTTCCTACCATTTCACTTTCAGATTTTTCTACTGTATATTCTATATTTGCTGTTCTTAATAAAGCTAAATCTCCATCAATCTTTAAAGTGTCTTTATACATTTTACAGCGTAGCACTTCACTTTCAGGTACTGGAATCAACAACAATACTATTCCACTTCCACTTAATTTAGTTTCACTAGTAAAACTATTTTCTAGTTCTAAATTAACTTCTACACTATCCTCACATGCGCAAAATAATTCATCCTTAACTACAATTGTTTCATCCTCTAACTCTAATAATGCATAATAATTAAATGATGGCTTTAAAAATATTTCCCCTGTCCCTTCAAGCGTTAATTTAAACTCAGATTGCTTCTTATTTTTATTAGCAAATATCTTTTTAGTTAACCCCTTGACACCTCCTGATTTATTGCTAACATTAATTTCACCCTTCATATAACTTAATAATCCAGGACCAATTTTAATTCTACTATCCTCTAATATAATTCTAGCTTGCCTTAATTTAATATTTTTGCCCTTTCTTATAAGCTCTAAGTTTATCCCTGAATCTAAATTATCGTATTCTAAAATCTGAAATATTGTGTCATTTCTCATTTCTGATAGCATTGTCATCTTATTATTTATATTCATTGATGTTATCAATACAATCCCCCTCTCTCCACACTCTTAACGCTAATTTATCTTATAAAGAGCAAAATAAAAGCATTATATCAAAAGATATAATGCCGAGGTCAATAATAACTATATTTAAGCATCGTCTATTGACCACATTACTATATTAACCTTAATAATTATTTTTATACTTATTTATATTCCTTAGATTCTTCTTTTCCTGTTAATACTCTAATTGCACCCTGAGCTAATGCTAATAATTCATCTTCTCCCGGATAAACAGTTATTGGAGCTATAAATCCTACTCTACTTTCTATATCACTAATAACCTTTTCTGAATATGCAATTCCTCCAGTTACTATTATTGAATCGACATTTCCACATAAAACTGTTGCCATTTCACCTATACATTTAGATACTTGATAAATAAAAGCATCATATATCAATTCTGCTTCTTTATTACCCTCTTGTATAAATTTTTGAACATCTCTAGCATCATTTGTATTTAAATATGCTACGTATCCACCTTTTCCAACTATTTTACTATACACCTCTTGCTCTGTATATTTACCGCTATAACACATTTTTATTAAATCACCTACTGGAACTGATCCAGCTCTTTCTGGTGAAAAAGGCCCATCTCCATCTAATGCATTATTAACATCTATAATTCTACCATTTTTATGAGCTCCTACAGATACTCCTCCACCTAAGTGTACAACTAAAAGGTTTAAATTTTCGTAACCTTTACCTGACTCTATACCATATCTCTTTGCTACAGCTTTTTGGTTTAATGCATGTAATTTACTTTTTCTTGGAAGCTCAGGTACTCCTGATATTCTTGCTACATCTTCTAATTCATCAACAACTACAGGATCTACAATGAATGATGGAACATCTAATTTTTTCCCTATTTCATATGATAGTATTCCACCTAAATTTGATGCATGTTGTCCTTGAACCCCAACTTTTAAATCCTCAAGCATTTTGTTATTTACAGAGTAAGTTCCTCCTTCCATAGGTTTTAGCATTCCACCTCTACCTACAATTGCATCTAAAGTATTAATATCAAAATTCTTTTCTTTAAGTATTCCTAAAATAACATCTTTTCTAAAATTTAATTGATCATAAATTGTTTCATACTTTCCTATTTCTTCTGAAGAGTGTCTTAAAGTTTCAACTAATATAGCCTCTTCATTTTCATATACACCTATTTTAGTTGATGTTGAACCTGGATTAATTATTAGCAATTTTAATGTCATTTTTTCGTCCTCCCGTTTTATTGAATTAGTTTTATTTTGTATAACAATAAAAGCTAAGAAGTTAACTCCTTAGCTTCTATATTTATAAATCTTATTATTTGTATTCTTTTGCAGTTTCTTCTCCGCCTAATACTCTAATTGCACCTTGAGCTAATGCTAATAACTCATCTTCTCCTGGATATACAGTTATTGGAGCTATCCATTCAACCTTTGATTTAAGATTTTCTATTAACCCTTTCCAATAAGCTATTCCACCAGTAACTATTATAGTATCAACTTTACCTTCAAGTACTGTAGACATTTCTCCTATTGATTTAGCTATTTGATAAACAAATGCTTCATATAACTCTATAGCATCTTCTCTACCTTCTGATACCCAATCTTCTAATTCTCTAGCATCATTAGTATTTAAGTATGATACAAAACCGCCTTTTCCTACTATCTTGCTATATATTTCTTTTTCAGTATATTTTCCACTAAAGCAAAGTTTAATTAAATCTCCACAAGGAACTCCTCCTGATCTTTCAGGTGAAAATGGTCCATCTCCATCTAATGCATTATTAACATCAATGATTCTTCCATTTTTATGAGCCCCAACTGAAACTCCGCCACCTAAATGTACAACTATTACATTTACATTTTCATAGCCTTTTCCTGACTCTTTCCCATATCTTTTAGCAACAGCCTTTTGATTTAATGCATGAAAAATGCTTTTTCTAGGAAGATCTGGAACTCCTGAAAATCTTGCTACATCTTGTAACTCATCAACTACAACTGGATCTACTATAAATGATGGTATATTTAACTCTTTTGAAATTTCATTAGCAATTATTCCACCTAAATTTGAAGCATGTTGACCTGATGCCCCAACTCTTAAATCTTCTAGTAAAGCTTCATTAACAGCATAAGTTCCACCCTCGATAGGTTTTAACATCCCACCTCTACCTACTACTGCATCTAATGTTGTTATATCAAAGTTCTTTTCTTTTAATGCATTTAATATTACTTCTTTTCTAAAACCAAATTGCTCATATATAGTAGCATATTGACCAATTTCCTCTGCTGAATGTCTTAAAGTTACATCAAAAAGTTCTTCTTCCCCATTATATACTCCAATCTTTGTTGATGTTGACCCTGGATTAATAATTAACAATTTGTACGCCATAATATTCTCTCTCCACCCTATTTATATTATATTATTTATTTGATTCAGCAACTAATGCTGCAAGTGCGATTGAATTTACTTTAGTTTCAAAGCTATCAGCTCTTGAAGTTAATATAACAGGAGCTGATGTTCCAACTAAAAGTCCTCCATTTTTTGAATTTGATGTATATGTTAAAGTCTTATACATAACATTAGCTGTTTCTATATTTGGTAATAATATTATATCTGCTTTACCAGCTACTGGTCCTGTTATTCCTTTATGATGTGCTGCTTCTTCTGATAAAGCATTATCTAATGCTAAAGGTCCATCTACGATACAACCCTTTATTTGTCCTCTATCACTCATCTTTGATAATAATGATGCATCTATTGTTGCTGGCATATCAGGGTTAACAACTTCTACTGCACAAACTGGAGCTACCTTTGGTGTATCTATACCACAAGCCTTTGCAACTCCAACTGAATTGTTTAATATTTGAACTTTTGCTTTTAGATCTGGATATGTGTTAAATGCTGCATCAGTTAATAATATTAATCTATCTATTCCCTCTATTTCAAATACTGAAACGTGAGACATTAACTTACCTGTTCTTAATCCAACTTCTTTATTTAATACACTTCTTAAGAATGTTGCTGTATCAACTAATCCTTTCATAACCATATCTGCAGAACCACTTGATACTAATTCGATAGCTTTTAAAGCCGCTTTTGCAATATTTTTTTCATTAATGATTTCAAATTGTGAAAGATCCATATCAATTTTATTTGCTATTTCTCTAATTTGATCCTCATCTCCAACAAGTATAGCCTCAGCTATATCCTTTTCTTTAGCTGCTTTTACTGCTTCTAAAACTGGTTCATCTTGAGCAACTGCAACTGCTACCTTCTTTTTGTTACATCCCTTTAGCTTTACTAATAAGTCATTAAAATTCCTACTCATTCTTCCTTGCACCCCTCGTTATACCTTTTATAATTTTATCTCTAACTATAATTTAAATATGGAAAGTTTGTTAAATTTACTACAATTAAGTTTAAACTACAAATATTTCCTTTTATTTATATTGTAACAAAAAAAATTCTGAAAACCTAAGTTTTCAGAATATTCCTTCTAAATTATTTCATTTTTTTTACTAAATATCTATTATTTTGTTAATGGTTTATACTTATTTATTATTTTTTCCGCTACTTTTAAACCATCAACTGCTGCTGAAATAATTCCACCTGCAAAACCAGCTCCTTCACCTGCTGGATATAAACCTTCAAATGATATACTTTCTAGTCCATCATTTCTCTTTATTCTAACTGGTGCTGAAGTTCTTGTTTCTATTCCAGTTAAAACTGCATCAGCACTTCCATATCCTTTTATTTTTCTATCAAATTCAACTATTGCTTCTTTTAAGGCTTCTACTACATATGATGGCAGACATTCTCTTAAATCTTTAAATACATATCCAGCAGTATAACTTGGTGTAACCTTACCTAGCTTCTCACTTACCTTATCATTCATAAAGTCTCCAACTAATTGAACTGGTGCTTTATGATTTCCTCCGCCTAATTTATATGCTAATTCTTCGTAATGTCTTTGGAATTCCATTCCACTTAATGCTGAATCTCCTTCAAAATCTTCTGGTCCAACTGTTACAACTAAAGCTGAATTAGCATTATCTAAATCTCTAGCATGATAACTCATTCCGTTTGATACAAGCCTATTTTCTTCTGATGCTGCAGCTACTACAACTCCTCCTGGGCACATGCAAAATGAATAAACTGCTCTTTCTAATTTTTTACTTTGATATGTTAGTCTATATTCTGCTGCCTTTAATCTTGGATGTTCATGAGCATCACCATATTGACTCTTATTTATAACAGTTTGCGGATGCTCTATTCTAACACCAATTGCAAATGCCTTTGGCTCCATAAACACGCCTATATCATTTAGCATAGTATATGTATCTCTTGAACTATGCCCTATTGCTAATATTAAATTTTCACATTTAATATTTTCACCATTTACAACTATACTTTCTACTTTTCCATCTTTTGAATTGATTATTTCTAGTTTTGAAGAAAATCTAACTTCTCCACCTAAACTTATTATTTTTTTTCTTATATTCTTAACAACTTCTTTTAATAAATCTGTTCCTACATGTGGTTTTCCTATATATGTAATTTCCTCTGGTGCTCCAGCTTTAACAAGTTCTTTTAAAACATAATCACATCTAGTATCCTTTATTCTTGTTGTTAACTTTCCATCTGAAAAGGCTCCTGCTCCCCCTTCACCAAACTGAACATTTGATTCTAAGTTTAACTCGCCTGTTTCCCAAAACTTATCAACAGTTATTGTTCTTTTATCAACATCTTCTCCACGCTCTATTACCAAAGGCTTATAACCTTTTTCGGCTAATAATAATGCAGCAAAAATACCTGC
>NZ_JBOFYU010000219.1:0-5636 GCF_051654825.1 Clostridium sp. | reverse complement strand
TTTCAATAATTACTGCTGGTATTGATAATATCCATCTTAGTAATAGAACTACTAAAATAACCATTATAAGAACATAAAATACTTTTCCACCTGTAGTTTTAAAAAGTTCCAAAGTTATAAATGGAGGTATAGTTAAACTTTTTATTAAAGAACTATAAAGTCCTACACCAGTAACTGGCCCTATTACTCCTGCAACTAGAACTATAAATATCATTCCTCTATTAAAGGTTTGAGGTAGTATCTTTAAACTATTAATGCAAGCTTCTAATAAAGTAACTCTTTCTTTTTTATGAGATTTATAACCTATATACGTTAATACCGACATTTCTATAAAAATTGCTATAAACGATACTACTACTAAAAGAAATGAATAAATTATCCCCTTTGATGTTGTTCCAAATTTTAATAAATCAGTATTAGTTATACTTACGACGCCCATTTGACCCATAAAATTATTTATTAAAAACATATTTATAGGTACAAATAAGAATGTACTTATTAGTCTATATAATAATTCAAAATAAATTACTGCTTTAATATTAAATGTAAAGTTTTTATAAGTATTTCTTATTAATCCCTTGGTTTCCCTTTTGATTTCAGATGCATTGATATGACTCATACTTTTCACTCTTTATAATACATCTTCTAATGTATATTGTGAGAATTCTGCTAAAAATGATTTTAATGACCTAGCCATTATTCCCTTTAGCTTACATCCACCTGAAATAAATGGACAGGTATCGTCCTTATTAAAGCATTCCGCAATATTTAAGTTATCTTCAGTAACCTTTAAAACTTCCCCCAAGTTTATTTCCTTTGGTTCTAATCCTAACTTTAATCCACCTGTTCTTCCTTTTATCGAAACTATGTAGTCTGTTTTTGCTAATTTATGAATTATCTTTTTTAAATGATGTTCTGATATGTTAAGCTCCTTTGCTAATTCCTCAACTGTGCAAAGCTTATCTCTATTAAGCGCAAGATAAACTAAAGCCCTAAAAGAGTAATCTGTAAATTTAGATAAATACATGATTTCACGTCCTTTTCCGTTCTAAAAATATATACCTTATATATCTATTATAAACAGTAATGATATTTTTACAATTTGAAATTAAAAATATTGTTGATTTTAAATGAATATATAAAAGGGAACTATATAATGATATTAAATATACCACCCTATAGTTCCCTTTAAATTTGAGAATTACTTTGAGTTTAAGTACTCATCTATTGCACTTGCAGCTTTTTTACCTGCTCCCATAGCTAAAATAACTGTTGCTGCACCTGTTACAGCATCTCCGCCTGCATAAACGCCTTCTTTAGTAGTTAATCCATCTTCATCTGCAACTATACATTTCCACTTATTAATGTCTAATCCATTAGTTGTTGATGAAATTAAAGGATTTGGTGATGTTCCAAGTGACATTATTACTGTATCAACATCCATTACAAATTCTGAATTTTCCTTTACAACAGGCTTTCTTCTTCCAGAAGAATCAGGTTCCCCAAGCTCCATTTGAACACATCTCATTCCTTTTACCCAACCTTTTTCATCTACTAAAATTTCTGTTGGGTTAGTTAATACATCAAATATTACCCCTTCTTCCTTAGCATGATGTACTTCTTCTAATCTTGCTGGAAGTTCTGATTCACTTCTTCTATATACTATATGAGTTTCTGAACCTAATCTTAAAGCTGTTCTTGCTGCATCCATTGCAACATTTCCTCCACCAACTACAGCTACCTTTTTTCCTAGCTTTACTGGTGTATGATATTCTTCTTTAAATGCTTTCATAAGATTAACTCTTGTTAAAAACTCATTTGCTGAAAATACACCATTTGCATTTTCACCTGATATACCCATAAATTTAGGCAATCCTGCTCCTGACCCTATAAATACAGCTTGGAATTTTTCATTTTCTATTAAATCATCAATAGTTACAGTTCTACCTACAACTACATTTGTTTCTATCTTTACTCCTAGCTTTTTAATGTTTTCTATTTCAGCCTTAACTACTTCTTCTTTAGGAAGTCTAAACTCTGGAATTCCATAAACTAAAACTCCTCCTGGTTCATGTAAAGCTTCAAATATAGTTACATCATAACCCTTTTTAGCTAAGTCACCCGCACAAGTTAATCCTGCTGGACCACTTCCAATTACGGCTACTTTTTTACCGTTAGACTCTTCTTTAAAAGTTAAGTCTATATCATGTTTTCTAGACCAATCTGCTGTAAACTTTTCTAGTTTTCCTATAGCTATTGGTTCACCCTTTATTCCTAATAAGCATTTTCCTTCACATTGACTTTCTTGTGGACATACTCTTCCACAAACTGCTGGAAGTGCACTATATTTAGCAATATCCTTTGCTGCTCCCTCAAAATCTCCTTTTTTAGCTAAAGCTATAAATCCTGGAATATCTATTGAAACTGGACACCCTTCCACACATTTAGGTGATTTACAACTTAAACATCTATTAGCTTCCTTTATAGCAGCTTCTTCTGTATATCCTAAGCAAACCTCATTAAAGTTTGTTGCTCTTACTTCTGGCTTTTGTTCTGTAACAGGAGTTCTTTTCATTCTTTCTTGTGGAGTCATATTATTCACCCTTACAGCCACAACCACCATGGTTATGAGTGTCCCCTTCTTCTATTATTAATTGAGCCCTTCCTTCTTCTGACTTATACATAGTTTGTCTTCTCATTGACTCATCAAAATCTACTAAATGTCCATCAAATTCTGGTCCATCTACACATGCAAATTTTACTTCTCCACCAACAGTTACTCTACAAGCACCACACATACCTGTACCATCAACCATTATTGGATTTAAGCTTACTGTAGTTGGAATCTCTAATTCCTTTGTAAGAAGACACATAAATTTCATCATTATCATTGGTCCAATTACAACTGCATGATTATATTTATTTCCTTTATTTAAAACTAAATCCTTTAAGCAATCTGTTACCTTCCCATTAAATCCATAAGAACCATCATCAGTTGCTACATAAAGATTTCCTGCAACTTTTCTCATTTCTTCTTCTAATATTAATAATTCTTTATTTCTACTTCCTACAATTACATCACATTTTATCCCATTATTATGCATCCATTTTACTTGAGGATATACTGGTGCAGCCCCAACTCCACCTGCTATAAATATTATGTTCTTATTTTTTAACTCTTCAATTTCCTCATGTATAAATTCACTTGGCTGACCTAATGGACCAACAAAGTCTGCTACATAATCTCCCTCATTAAATGTAGCTAATTGTTTAGTTCCTTGTCCAACAGTTTGAAAAACAATAGCTACTGTTCCTTTTTCACTATCATAATCCGCAATTGTTAGTGGTATTCTTTCTCCCTTATCATCGTTTTTAATAATAATAAATTGTCCTGGCTTAGCAGAATTAGCAACTCTAGGTGCTTCTATATCCATAAGAAATATATTATCTGTAAGCTCTCTTTTACTTACTATCTTGTACATCCCCAAGTACCCCCATTAATTAAATTCTTACTGTTTATTTTACCATATTATGTAATAATTGTATATAATATGACTTATTCTTATTTTAAAATATATTTGCTTATAAAAAAGTTTCCTTTTAAATATTTCTCAATACTTAAAAGGAAACCTTTATTATAACTCTTATTTAATTGTTCTAATATTTACTGATTGTGGCTTTGATTCTTCGCCATTTGAGTATTTAGCTGTTACCTTAAATCCATAAATAGTGTTAGCCTTTAATCCTTCAGCTTTATAAGTTAAAGTATTATTGTCTAATGTAGTTAATAACTTACCATCTTTATAAATATTATACCCTTCTAATCCTATAGTGCTTTCTGGAGCTTCCCATCCTAGCTCTATATTATTTTTATCAATATTTTTAGCTTTTAAATTATTAACCTTTGATACAACTATTTCCTCTTCTATATCTTTTTTATTTGAATATCCCATTAACTCAACTTCTGAAAGCTTATTTCCACCTGTCATTTCTAATTTATAATGAGTATATTTCTTAACCTTATCTTGAGAAATTGCAAATGGCCTAGTATATTGTGCCCAATCAAATACTTCATTTGATCTTTCGTCTAATACTACCCAATCTTCACCATTATTTGATGCTGAAAGAGTAAAGTTCTTTGGAGCTTCTAAATTATTTCTTGATGATGTTAAAGTATATAACTCAACATACTTTGGTTCTGCAAAAGTATAGTAAAGTGTTGATACAGTTGCTTCATCACTTGAATTATTATTAAATAATTTTGATACATCCCCATCAGTTCCATACGCTGTATCACCTAATACTACCTTAGGTTGTTCAGTTCCAATAGCAACATCTTTTTTAGAGAAATCATCCATAGGTGTTGCAACTTCATCACCTTCTGTTATTGATGTAGGTAATGAATCTTCTGCTGTTCCCCAATTTGTATTAGGAGTATTACCTAAATTAAATGTAATTTCTGCCCCATCTTTAATATCATCATGCTTAATATATGATTTATTATAATCTTCACCATTTAAAGTCATGCTTTGAATATATACATTTTCTTTGCTATTATTAGGTGCATTTATAACGATATCTTTTCCATTTTCTAAATGAATTGTTGCCTTTTTAAATAAAGGTGATCCTATTGCATATTCATCATTACCTACACTAACTGGGTAGAATCCTAATGCACTAAAGATATACCATGCTGACATTTCTCCATTATCTTCATCACCAATATAACCTTGACCAAATTCACTTCCTACATAACATCTAGCTAATATATCTCTTACAACAGCTTGAGCTTTCCAAGGTTGAGCTGCGTAGTTATACATATATGGAATATGATGTGACGGTTGATTACTATGACCATATTGTCCTAACTTAACTTCTCTTGCTTCAAGCATTTCATGGATAACTCCACCATATCCACCTGGATTAAAGTTTCCATCAGTTGTAAAGAATTGGTCTAATTTAGCTCCTAAAGCTTCTCTTCCACCATATAAGTTAGCTAAACCTTGACCATCATGAACTACTGAGAATGCCATATTCCAAGCATTAGTTTCTGTATAGTCATCGCCCCATTTTATAGGATTAAATGCTTCATCAGTAGTACGCCATTCTCCATTGGCCTTTTTACCTCTAAACCAACCTCCATCATAATCACTAAATAACTTTGTATAATTTAATGAACGATTTTTATAATAAATAGCTTCATCTGTTTTCCCTAGTTTTTCTGCCATTTGATAGATACCATAATCATTTAAGTATCCTTCCATAGCCCATGAGAATCCTTCATGTTGCTCTGCTGGAACATATCCATCAAATACTGAAGTTTGAACTCTTGCTCTACCACCATTAGTTAAGTTAGGAGATACTACTGATGCATTTTTTAATGCTGACTTAAATGCATTTTCTGCATTAAAATCTACTTCTTTGTTCATTGCATCACCAAATATAATATCTGAGCTTGTTCCTACCATACTATTAGTTCCACCTGGTGCAATCCATCTTGGAACCCATCCTTGATCGTCATAATGTTGAACTAATCCATTAAGCATTTCTGTATTTTTTTCTGGTGTAAATAATGTATATGCTGCCCATGTTGTTCTGTAGGTATCCCAGAATCCATTATTTACATATATCTTACC
>NZ_JBOFYU010000218.1:0-2086 GCF_051654825.1 Clostridium sp. | reverse complement strand
GCTAAAATGATGGAATTAGTATTAAATGGAGGATACTGTTTAAATAGTGATGAGCAAATAGGTCCTGATACAGGAAGTTTGGATAGATATGAGAGCTTTGATGAAGTATTAGAAAGTGTTGATAAGCAATTTGCATACTGGTGTACTCAAATGCGTGGAAGTATGGATGTTATAGATGTAGCACATAGAGAGCGTAAGCCGCTACCATATGTTTCAGCTTTATTTGAAGACTGTATAGAATCAGGTAAAGATATAAATGAAGGTGGGGCGAAGTACAATGGAACAGCACCACAGGCAGCAGGAATAGCTACATGCGCAGATAGTCTTGCGACTATAAAACAACTTGTATTTGATGAAAAGAAATACACTGGAGCAGAGTTACTTCAAGCAGTTAAAGATAATTGGGAAGGTCATGAAAAACTATACGCTCTTGTAAATAGTTCAAAAGTTCACCATTATGGAAATGATGATGATTATGCAGATGAGTTATTCAAGTTTATATTTGAATGTTACTGTAAGAACCTTAACGTAGGAGTTAACCCAAGAGGTGGAGAATACAACCCAGGTGTATATACAGTAAATGCAAATGTAGGTCTAGGAGTTAATACTAATGCTTCACTTGATGGACGTAAAAAAGATGAACCTATATCTGATAATATGGGACCCGTTCATACAGATGGTGGAGCTCATGATGTATGTGGACCGACAGCTATAGTAAATTCAGTGGCTAAAGTAGATCATAGTATAGCTACTAATGGAACACTACTTAATCTTAGATTTCCAGAAGATGCAGTTTCTGGTATAGAAGGAAGAGACAACTTATCTAGTTTTATAGATGAATACATAGCTAAAGAATCAATGCATGTTCAGTTTAATATAATGAGTGCAGAAACAATGAAAGCTGCGCAAAAAAATCCAGAGAATTATAAAGATATGCTTGTTCGTGTTGCTGGGTACAGTGCTTACTTTGTAGAGCTTGGTAAGAGATTACAAGATGATTTAATACAAAGATCAGAACTTCGTTTTTAATTTAAAAATATAGAAAAAAAGAATTTTAGGGAGAGTATAATATGGAATTTCAATTAGATTTTTTATGGCTAGGTTTATATCAAGTTTTTGCATTTTTTATTCAAGGAATTACAGGTTTTGGATGTACAGTTCTTTCAGCGCCATTCCATTCAGCAGTTTTAGGACCACAATTAGGTACTGCATATGCGACATTATTAACTATTCCAGTGCTATTATATTTAGGTATAAAGGAAATAAAGAATGTTTCATGGAAAGATTTAGTTAAGATTTTAGCTTTATGTGCTCCTGGAATATTAGTTGGGAACTTTTTATTAGCTTCAATAGATGTAGCAGTAGCAAAGGTTGCTATAGGTACAATGGTTACATTTATTGCTCTTATGAACATATATAAGCATATAATTTTACCGCTTGTTTTTAAGAAAGAAGAAGTTTTAGATGCTCCAGATACATTAGGAAAGAAAATTTTCCGTTATGGGTGTCTTATTGTAGGTGGAGTAGTTCATGGTGCATTCACAATTGGTGGTCCATTAATCACAGTTTATACACTTGATGCGGTTAAAGACAAAGAAAAGTTCCGTAACACAATGACTTGGGTTTGGATAGTATTGAATATTTATAATGCAGCAAATCATATTATAGCTGGATACTATACACCAGCAATGCTTGGTGCATCTGCTATAGGTTTACCACTTGCATTAATAGGTTTAATGATTGGTATGAGATGTATGTCAAAAATCAATCGTGTAACATTCTTACGTACAGTATATATAGTATTACTTATAATCGGTGTAGATATGTTAATTCGTAACGTACCAGCATTATTTATGTAATTAGACATTCAAAGGTGAACATCTATATAGGAGGTTCACCTACTTTAAAGGAGGAAAATAATAATGAAAGATTTTAATTTTAAAATACCACAAAATATTGAATTTGGAATAGGAAGCTTAAATAAATTACCTGAAATATTAAAAGACAACAATTCAGAACATGTATTTTTAATATCTGACCGTGGCTTAGAGAGCATAGGTGTTGTAAATAAAGTTCAAGATATAAT
>NZ_JBOFYU010000217.1:0-8432 GCF_051654825.1 Clostridium sp. | reverse complement strand
CTCTATTCCTGTATCTGAAATGTCAGTGGCATAAACTTTAAATCCTTCTTTTGCTAGATATATAGAATGTCTACCTGTACCACAGCCTAAATCCATAACAGTTTTACAATTATTTTCTTTGAATATATGATTTGCAAGTACTACTGTTGGCAATACATCAAACTGAACTTCACCTTGTTCTTTATAGATTTTATCCCACTCTTGTTCCCAATTTTTCCCCATTATAAACACTCCCCTTCTTTATAAAAAACGCCCTTAATATTAATCATTTATATAATCATTAATTTATCTCTACCTTTTTATTAGCGTTTAAATAAGATTTAAATATATTTATATAAAATATACTGTATCTAATACCTGTATATGCAAATATAATTGCTGCAAAGTATGATTTATCATCTTTAGCAAGGTTTGAATAAACAAGTAGTATATCTATTAATATCATTGGTATAAACCTTATTGTATGAGATATTAATAAATTTTTAGCATATCCTATTTTATCTTCATCTTCTGTGTACATTTCAGGTTCAACACTTTGATATTCTTTGGCCCATAAACACCACTGATTCGTATCTTCGCCAGTTTTAAATCTTAAGTTCCATCCATCTTCTTTATGTATTTCATAATATGAGCTAGCTGGTTCCTTTTGATAGTCTATTACATATTTTATCTTTCTTATTTGATCTTTTTTAAAGTAAAACTTGCTTCCACCCTTATCCACTTTACATAGATTGTATCCTTGGCTTTCCATATTATTAAGCCACTTTATAGTTTTTTCAGGATAATAGTACCAGTTTAACTTTCTTTTCTTTATTAATTTATCATCTTCTATTAATAATATATTTTCCTCTTGTACTTCTACATTGTTGATACTATCATTGTTTTTAATATACTTACTTACTTGGTTTAGCTTAACTAATGTATATATACCAAATAGGAATACTAAAAACAATGCAGTCTCAAATCTATAACTAAATATACAAAATAGTATATTTTCATATATTAAATCAGAGTCCATTACTTCAAATACACTTCCATTTAAATGTGCACCCATTGCAGTAAGCATTAGAAATATTGGTAAAAATATTACTACATATAAAATCATCATAAACTGAGTAATATTTTTAATAATTCTATTTCTTTTTAATAGTTTACTTCTCATTGGATTTAATGCTATCTCACTACTTTCTTTTTTATTAGAAATAAACATCCATCTATTTTTATTTACTGTATTTTCCCAGCCTTCTCTTTTTAAGGCTATTGATATATCATCTACGCCCTTACTCTCATAACAAATTTTATATGTCATTGTTGTAGGCTCTGATTTTTCAAATGTGAATACTCTCGTTAATGTATTTATATCTTTTAATATATATCCCTCTTTTGCCATTTTTGATAACCAATCTTCTGTTTTACTTATGTTGTAACTCCAAAATGGTTTAATTACCCTCTTCATCAAAATCCCCCTCATATGCTATTGCGTTTTTGTGTAATTCTTTGATTCTATTTATTTCAGCCTTGATTAACAGCTTCCCTAGGTCTGTTATTTCATATGTTGTTTTTCTGTTTTCATCAGAATATATAGTTATTATTCCGTTGTTTTGCATCTTTGTAAGCGTTCCATACACAGTCCCTGAGCCTAGTGTTATTCTATCCTTTGTGATAGTTTTGACGTGTTGTATTATTCCATAGCCATGTCTTGGCTTGGTAAGTGATAATAATATATAGTAGGCAGTTTCTGTCATTGGCATAAATGCTTTTAGTACTTTTTCATTATTCATAGAACTCTCCTTTCTATGTCACGATGTGATATATCATACTTAAACTATATCACATCGTGACATATCACAACAACACATAGTTTAAATATTTCAAATAATAAAAAACACCAACTTCATAATGAGGTTGGTGTTTTTTATTAGTGACATCTATCACAAGGATCGTATTTACCTGATTGTGCTTGAGTACCTGAATTTATAGTCTTACTTCTACTTAATGTAGAACAAGATTTTGTTGTATGATATGACTTTCCATTAGGTGTCCAGTATACAATATCTGTACTATTACTAACTTCTGGTGTAGGTTCTACTTCAGGAGTCGGTTCTGGAACTGGTACTGGTGCTACTGCTACATTTGAATTATTTGAACTACTTGATGAGCTAGACTCTTTTCCATATTTATAGCTACCTACCTTACAGTCTACACTTAATCCACTACCACTTGATTTAAACACTATATGATCACATTCATCACTTCTGTGAACTTCTATACCTTTGTTTTCTAAAGTATCCATTGTTTCTTTGTGTGGATGTCCATATTTGTTATTTTGTCCTGCCATAATAACTGCATATTGTGGGTTTACTCTATTTATAAAGCTAGGAGTTGAGCTACTGTGAGATCCATGATGTCCTACTTTTAATAAATCTACACCTTCCACTTTTATTTTATCTTCTATTTCTTTTTCTGCATCTCCCATTAATAGTACTTTATCTTCTCCGTTTGTATAAAGCAGTACTAATGAGTTATTGTTTGGTTCCTTTTCATTTGCTACACTTAATACTTTGAATGTTGATGTTCCTAGTTTAAATTCACTATTTAATAATGGTACACTTGGTTTTAATCCTTTGTTAGCCATTGCATATATAAAGTCTGAGTATGTTTTTGTGTCTGCATCGCCATTGCTTACATATACCTTTTTTACTGGTATTTCATCTACTACTGCATCTAATCCACCTATATGGTCAGCGTGAGGATGTGTTGCAAATATATATTCTAATTCGCTTACTCCTTGTTGTTTTAGGTATGATACCACTTTACCTTCGTCATCGTTATCTCCAGCATCTATTAGTGCTGCTTTGTCACCTTGCTTTATTAGTATTGCATCAGAATTTCCTGTGTTTATGAAATGTATCTCAGATTCTGTATTTTGAGTGTTTGATTCTTTGTTAGTTTCTGATTCGTTATCTGATGATGTAGAGCCTACTGCTGTTTCAGTTTTTACTACTGTATCTTCTTTTGATACTTCATCATTGTTACTGTTGTCTGATGAACATGCTGTTAATAAAAACATAACTATTAACGGTGTTGCTAATCTCTTGATAAAATTTTTATTCATTTATTCGCTCCTATTTTTTATGATTTAAATATTTTATCACATTGTGTCATAATATAAAATAATTTAATACTCAAAATGCTAAATCATATATTTTAAATTATAATAATACGTAAAAAAAGCAAGAGCTATGCTCCTACTCTTCTGATTCAATTCCAAATAGAGCTGTTCCAGTAATTATATAAAAACAAGCGCACAGATTAATTTTATGCGCTTGTTTCTATATAATCACTTGAAATAGCTTTTCTCTTTAAATGTGTTGTTGCTGAAGCATTCAATAGAAGACAAAGCATAGAAAATGTAACAGGTTCTACATTCTTAAAAATAAGAGCAAAAACAAAAACGATCACAAGCAAAACTACCTCAACTTTCATCTCTAAAGCATAATAGCCAGCATTAATAATTCTGTATTTCTTTATCTTGTCATAGTAAGGAACTTCTTTTATAGATATTTTTTTTGCACTGCCAAGCACCCTAACTACACTAGCGATCACGAAAATAACACCATACCATCTCATAACCATCCCCCCTTTTTTTCTTATTTCGTATTGTATAACAATTGCGACCTATTTAAATAGTAACACTAGATTTTAACAGAATCTATTATTTATTGCTGGCTAATATCTGTTCTAAGTACAAATCTTAGCGTTTTTGTATACTTACTATTCTACCTCTAGATAATATGAGATTCCTGCTATCTGCTCTTCATCAAATATAATTTCACCGTTCTCAGTTTCAGTTAATGCATGTGGTAGTTTTACAATGAAGTTCCCTTTTTCAGTTTTGTAATATATCATCGTTATATTGCTTTCCTTATGAACTTTTTCATCTACTTTTTGGTACCCGTTAGGTAAAACCTTATCTATTAAATTAATAGCTTCATCATATGTTGTATTTACAGGATTTATTTCACTATAAAATGCAAATGCTTGAAGCACTTCTTTGTATTTTTTATCATTTAAAGGATTCATATTTTGTAATGGCCCATTAGTTGCTAATCCATCTGTATATTCAAATGTGTATATTTCTAAATCATTGTCATGTGTATATTTCAAATCTTCTTTATCTACCGTGTTATAACGGTCCATAATTTCATTATATGCCAATTCTAATTCCCTGGCTCCTATTGGTTCCCCTGTTTGCTCAGCCTCATTTTCGTATTTTGTAAGCGTATACTCAGTTTCATCAAATGCTATTTCCTCTGCCACTGCTTGAGTGTCTGTTGTTTGGTCTTTTTCTTCAATATTTTTAGACTGATTGCAACCTACTAAAAATAACGCTAGTAGTGGTATTAATATTTTTTTCATTTAAAGTTCCCCCTTTTATATCTGCGTTTTTCCTGGAAAAATGCTCCAAAGTTATTTCAACCTAAGTTATACTAATAATTATCATAGCTATCATCATCTAGTTTTTAGTCAATTCATTTAGTCTATTATTATAATTAATTCTATCCTTATCATCAAAAAATCTATCATCAATGATAATTTCTTCTATTGCCTTGGTATTTAAACTTATTGCAGAACAATCTAAATTAGATTCTTTTGCAACAGTGTTATGCATTTTAACCAAATCTTCATCTATTAATCCATAATAAAATTTTTCTACTATATATCCTATTTTATTATACATTGCTATGTTATCTTTCAGATATATCTCGCTTTCTACTAAATCCCACGCTATCTTCCTAGCCTCTTTAGTAGGAGCTATTAATTCAACGCTTTCTTTATCTGTATTTACAACAGAGTGCGAAAGTTCATGAATAGTATCATATACATCCAAATTTTTATCCTCGATTGTAATATATTTTGCATTATCGATTATGCTTACTTGTCCAGATTCTTTTTTTAGATTGTTTCCTATCATTATAGTAATTGATAATACCCCTGCCACAAATATAATTAACTTTTTATTCATATACTCCCCCTAATAAAATTTTTTAATAAATATATATGTTTTAACAAAATACTTATTTTGAATTTATTTGAGATTTTTTATATACCATATATGTAATAATATTAAGCGTAATAGTAGCCAAAAGAAGTAAAGCCGAAATACTCGCTACTGTTCCAAATATATCCATCATAGCTGTAAAATCTTCTATTTGCACCAAGTGATTAGCATAAAATATTTGCATACATAAAGAAATAGCACATGCACTAATGCTTATGCCTGAAAACACCCCTACATTACTAACAGCACCCTTATCTTGCCTCATAAGATTTATTATAGGCACTATTATTGAAATTAATCCGAATAATATACTTCCAGTAGTTAACCAACCAAAAATCATAATATACTCACCCTCCAAATTTCTAATTTAAATATTAGTTATTATTTAATAATATAATACAATCTATTTTTTTCCAATAGTAAAACATTTTCAATATATAAACAAGCTAAGTTTTCCCCTTATACTAATTCAGTATATATATATGTACCATATTTCTCCCCATTAACATAAAAGTGGTCTTTTTCTGCATATTTTAATATACTATTTGCAACATAATACATAGTTTTTTTATAATTATTAAATATTTCTTCAAACTTTGTCTTCTCTTCTTCTTTATCTTTCATAATATATACCGATAGATTCTTTTGTTTTGTTTTGTTTCATTTTATATCTTAAATTTTATTTAATTTTATGGATGTAATTTACTAATAAAAAATGCAATATACAATACCCATTTAAGGTATGTATATTGCATTTTGAAGTTCATATTATACTAATATTGTTCACTAAATCTACTCTATAAATTGAAAGTTATCAGTTAGTTTATTTCAACCAATCTTTTATAATAGATATTTTCTTTTCTGTTGCGTTAAGCTCAATCGTACATCCTATCGGTAATGTAAACATTGGATGTGTATGACAACAGTCAAACTCTGCAATAAATGGAATCTTTTTACCATCTAAAACTTCTAATAAAACCTCATAAGGTTTTCTACCTGTTTTTTTGTCATCAAATAACTCATGTTTACCCAGTATTATTCCTGAAATTTTATCAAATACACCATTAACTTTTAAAAGGGAGAAACTTCTTTCTATAGATGAAATATCCTTTAGGCTATCCTCAATAAATAGAATATCACCTTCTTTTATTTCTGGCATATACTTACTTCCCCATATCCCTTGTATAGTATTTAAGTTCCCGCCTATCACTCTTCCACATACTATACCTTCATTAACAGTTATCCATCTATTATCTCTTTTTTCTTTGCCTCTATTTTGCGATTCCCAATCAATGTATTCATCTGTCCAATATAGAGGGACTTCATAAGTATATGGAATCTTCGTATCATCAATAAGAAGCTCTTTAAAATATTTGTATGTATCATCTACAAACGGAGTTAACTCACCAAATGATGCAACTAAAGCAGGTCCATAATATGTATTGATTCCAGTTTGTGCATAAATACCAAGTAAAATTGCTGTAACATCTGAGTATCCTATTATAATTTTAGGATTTTTTTTGAATGCTTCATAATCAATATAAGGAAGAAGTGAATTTGAGTTCATCCCTCCAATTGTAGAGATAATACATTTCACTTCTGGGTTTCTAATTAACTCATTTAATTCTTCAGCTCTTTCTTTAATGCTTCCTGACCTATAAAAGTCATATTTACCTGTAAGATTACCTTCTATAAGGTTAAAACCTTTTTCTTTTAAATACTTTTTAGACCTAGTAAATCTTTTAGGACAAAAGTATGTTATAGGTGTAGATGGTGAAAAGATACCTACTGTATCGCCTTTTTCTAATCTCTCTACTACATTCATTGTTGCACCTCCGTATATCTTCTACAGTCATAGTATATATCCTATATTACACCAATTATTGTTATTCCAAAACAACGCTTAGTAAAATTCTAATTTATCTATATCGTATCATAAGTATCTTTATTTCGCATTATATAACAATTGCGACCTTTATTATATAGTTTCCTTATAATTAAAAAAGCTATTACACACATCATGTAATAGCTCTTATATATTCTATTTATTGGCATTTATTTGCATAAATGTTACATTAGCATCTATTTCCTTCACTAACTCTTTACTATCTTTGTATTTATCTACTTGTTCTGCACCTAATGCTACTCTATCAACTGCTCCTGCATTATATAAATTAAGGGCTGTATTATCATCTTTTGCTATTTTAACATGTATCTTATCAAGACTTACAGAATCTTTATCCCAGTAATTAGGATTTTTTTCCATAGTGTACTGGTCCTCTTGTTTCCACGATGTAACTGTAAATGGTCCATTGAATAATGTAGTTTCTACACTTGTTCCAAATTTATCACCTTGAGCTTCAACAAACTTTTGATTTTGTGGTGAGAATATTGGATGACTTACTAATTTATCAAAGTATGGAACAGGTCTTGTTAAAGTTATTTGTAATGTACTAGGGTCTAGTGCTTTTACTCCTACACTACTAGGGTCAGTATTTTTTGCTAAATTATAATCCTCTGCTCCTACTATATCATAGAATACACTGGTATTTTGAGCTCCAGTCTTAGGGTCTAAACTTCTCTTAAATGCATATTCAAAATCATTTGCAGTTACACTTTCTCCATTACTCCATTTTGCATCTTTTCTAATCTTGAATGTCCATGTCTTTCCATCCTGTGATTTTTCCCAGTTCTCTGCCATTGCTGGTGTTACATTCATATCTTTATCTAATCTAGTCAACCCTTCCATAACATTTAGACTTACTTCTCTTGACGTAGCATCACCTATTTTAGGGTTATCAAAACTAGTTATATCTGAAAGATTAGTTACATTAAGCACGCTATCAGCTTTATCTACACTTGCCCATTTGTATGAGTACTTAGGTCCAAATGTAAGTACTGAAATATCTTTTACATAATCCTTTTGTAGTATGGCATTTCCCCTTTGATAAATCCCAACAACTTGAGCTTCATCAAGAAGTACTTTTTCAGCTTTTGCATACAGTGGCCAAGACTCATCTGTGCTTACTTTATTCATAG
This sequence comes from Clostridium sp., assembly GCF_051654825.1. GTDB lineage: Bacteria > Bacillota > Clostridia > Clostridiales > Clostridiaceae > Clostridium. Next base: position 331 of record NZ_JBOFYU010000217.1, on the reverse strand, counting down.
CCTGATCTAATAAATCAAAGTATTCTTTATTATCGTATTTTAGTGCTGTACCGAATAATTGAGTTGAAGTTAGTGTTGATAGGTATGTTAGTGGATCTGGATAATCAGGACCCCAACCTGTTACTGCTATATCAAAATCGCCTGATTTTAGACTACTTAAGAATTGTTTCATTGGAAGTTGTTTAATCTCAACATTCATCCCCTCTAAATCACTTATTTCTTCTTGTAAAAATTCACCTAATGTTTTATTTAATTCACTATCTGTTAGCATTATACTAAGATTAACTGTGTCAAATCCCACTTCTTTTTTAGCTTTTTCCCATTCTTCTTT
>NZ_JBOFYU010000216.1:0-21545 GCF_051654825.1 Clostridium sp. | reverse complement strand
ATTTAATATTTAATAATTATTAATTGTTTTGCTATTTTATGTGTATTATTAATTTACTGTATATTAATTAAATAATATATAAATAATAATAGTATTTATATTTATTATTTAATATTATTATTTATTAGTTTATATTTTTGTTATTATCATTTATTATTTTATTAAAATAATATTTTATATGTACTTCATTATAAATATAATTTTAATTCATTTAATATTGAATATTATATTAATACTATTATATTTTATTTTCATTTATATAAAATTATAATTTAATTCATTTTAAAATATATATTGCTATTTAATAAGCATATATGATTAATAAATAGCAATATTAAGTATATACAAATCAAAATATTATAACTTTACCTAATCTATCTTAAGTCATAACATCAATAATAACTTAGTTTAATATAATTAAAAGTCCTAATGAATCAATTAGGACTTTTCTAAATACATGTGACTTGTTCACTATATTGAATTGTTGATGTTATATTAAGAGCTATGTTTCGAATAATAAGTCATATAGATGGACTAACTTAAAGTAGAGGCTTATTATTAACTATAATTAAATGCATTTATAGAAGCTAAGATTGATTTACTTATAAAACTATATCAAATCCCCCTTAGTTAGTGATAGCTTTAGATGCTAGAATTGTATTCACAATAACCCTAAATGATATAGTAACAGCAGCCAAATAGCCTATATGACCTAATGAAATTCTAGGTAGAGTAGAAGAGAAACTTTGAGGAATCCCATTAATACTTAAATAAATTTAGTCCATATTGGTATTGTATCTACAAAAATAGAATTATTTGCAGATACTAATCTTAATTTTTAAGTGTAATTTCATAAGTCAATGAATCTCCTAAAATCAAAAGGCTTTGTCTACAACTTTTGTAAAAGGTGTCAAATTAGCTGAATTAACATCTATTTGCACTCCTACTAATGCAACTAGTACATAAACTATCTCCGACGCCAACTTAAACCGCTATTCTAGAGCTAACTGTATCAGTGCAGTGCTATATGTTGTAAATACACTAATAGGAAGATCTACAGCTGTATTTTGAACTACTCCTAAAAACATAACCCAAAAATTAAACTTTAAATAACTTAAAGAGGAATTCTTATACACTAATACTTATATACAATCAAGATAATTACTTTCTATATCTCCAAAATTAAGACCGTTATCTCATCTTAAAGCACAGAGGATATTTCCTACAGTATAATTAAACTATCTTGTAACATTAATAGTACTTCCATATAGGCTTACTAATGCAAATATATTTGAAATAAGTTGAGAAGTAGTAGTATCTGGTTAAATATTAAGATTGTTCCAAGCATAGTAGTGAATTGAACTGAATTACTTTTATAGTTGTATGCACAAGAAATATAAAATTTAATGTTTTTAAAAAGATTTTGATTAAAATATAGTATTCATGGCTAATATTAAAATAAACGTACTTACTTTATATAATAAAAAATCCTAACTAAAGATTAAAACTAACTAGTAGATTATTATTAGTTAGTTTTAAATCTTACCCCTATTATAAAATAATCTAGTTTATATCTAATCTTACAGTTTCTATCTTAACTTAAGTTTATATCTAATCTTACAATTTATTTATTATCATACTATTAATATTATATACATACAATTTATAGTATGATGAAAATGTCCTAGAAGCCTTTAAAATCAATGGCTATAGAAGATTAAATTTTTAAAGAAAAATACTGTAAATTTTATACTATTTATATTAATTTTAATTAGTTTATCAACATATTAAACACATTGATTAATAAATTTTATATGTCTATTTAATTATTTTATAACTTTACATAAGATAAAATTATAATTCAAAAAGTCATAGTATAGATGGGAATATTTTAAATAATAAATAAAAAAAGTAACTAATTATACTTAGTTACTTAACATAATAATTGATATATAAACTGATATTTATTAATTATTTTAGAATTTTGTAGAAAAAATGAAGGGGTTAGAGGCTTGTAGTTTAGTAAAAGATAATTTCTAGAATACTTTGGGGTAATTTAAGAATTGATATAAACACTAATAAGCCTATTAATTATTTTGTAAATTAATAGACTTACATTAAAGATAATGAAAATTCAATATCTGATGATAAGAGATCTGTAATTGAATTTTTTGTTTGTTGTATAAAATGCTCTCCAATTTCATAGCTTTTAATATTTGCTAAGGTTAAGTTAGTTTTAAATTCTTTATATTCATTTACTACACTTCTAACTACAGCAGCTGCATAAGCAGGAAGTGATTTAATATCTTCTCTACTTTTATGAACTTGGATAGCTCTAAATTTATTTATTATAAGCTGAACAACACGTTCTTTTAAAAACCATTCTTTTAAATTAGATATAGCCCTAATTAAATGCATAACTTTTTGCTTTGTTAAAGTAACTTCAGCAAAAGTCATTTTTTCTTTTATAAGGTTGTATTCATTAGGATTATTTATCTTAACTAGCTCTATAGTTTCATCTTCCTTTGCTTTATTTTTAATTTTTAAGCAATCAAAGAAGAATTTAAAGTTTTTATTTTTTCGTGGAGCTAAGTCTTTTTCTCTAAATTCATTACTTTTATTAGTAAAAAGATCTGAATGATTTTGCAGCATTTTTTCAATAGTATATTTAGCATAATACTTACACTTAGTTCTAAGGACCTTTAACCAAGCACTATTAGGTTTTAAAAGATTCATAGAAAATTCATTATGGAATTTTGAAGATTTAGAATCTGAAAGCTGTGCAAGATAAATCATAAGCCTTTTTTCTCTTGCTTTCATCTTTGAAAATTCATTAGTAAAGAAGAAGTTCCTAATATGAGTATATCCAGTAACCTTTGTAGCTTCATCTAATGAATCAAATGCATCACTTTTAGACTTAGTCATCATTTCCATGTTAACTAAAGTCCAGCTAAGCAAAGTATCATCGTACTTTAATATATTAAGATCAATAAGCTTTTCAATACAATTATAAATAGTCTTGTAAGATGCAGCTACGTATTTTCTAACTAAAGATATAACATCAGCTTTAGAATCACTAAAAGTTTGGATTAAATACTTGCTATTTACTTCACTAGATATATGAACTAATGAAATATAAGTATCTAAAATGTAGTATTCATTGCACTCTAATAAAATTGTACTTAAATGTGAATTGTATAATTTAGTAGCCACTTACTTACCTCCTATTTATAAATTTAATTAGCCTAATTCTAATCATACATGTATTGTAATAGAGATTAAACTAAAAGGCAAAACCACTAAAAAACTCACAAAAAGTACTAGGTTAGAGGCAAAGTTAGAAGTAAGAAATGGCTTAAACACTGGGTTTTCAAAAAAAGTTCACAAAAGGTACTAGTTTGATGTTAAAGAAAAGGAATGGCTTAAACACTGGGTTTGAGGCAGATGGATTTCTCAAATTAGATAGATTCATAAAAATAAAAAAAATTTTTCACGAAGAGTACTAGATTTCAAGCAAAGAAACGCATTTTTTTACAAGATAGAAACAACAATTAAATAGGTTTGAAATGGAAAAACACGAAAACTCACAAAAGGTACTAGTTCACGTGCAAAGAACCCATATTTAACCATAAAATTTCCAGTAAAAATTTTTTATAAAATCTTAAAAAAAGTTGAATTTATATGATTTTAATTATATAAAACATCTTTAAACACCAAAAAATGTTAAAACAAACTAAAAAACAAAAAAAATTCACGAAAGGTACTAAATTATGCGCAAAAACTCATAATAAGTACTAGCTTATACACAAAAACTCAAAAAAGGTACTAGATAAATGTAAAAAACTCACGAAAAGTACTAAAAAAAAGTTAAAAACTCATAAAAAGTACTAGTAATAAAATAAAACTTCACTAAGAGTACTAGTTTAAGGGCAAAAGCTCATGAAGAGTACTAGATTAAGAATAAAAACTCAAGAAAGGTACTAGTTGAAAGTTAAAAACTCATAAAGAGTACTAGATTAAGAGTAAAAGCTCAAGAAAGGTACTAGGTAGAAGTTAAAAACTCATGAAGAGTACTAGATTAAAAGTAAAAACTCAAGAAAGGTACTAGCTGAAAGTTAAAAACTCATGAAGAGTACTAGATTAAAAGTAAAAACTCAAGAAAGGTACTAGTTGAAAGTTAAAAACTCATAAGAGTACTAGATTAAGAGTAAAAGCTCAAGAAAGGTACTAGCTGAAAGTTAAAAACTCATAAAGAGTACTAGATTAAGAGTAAAAGCTCAAGAAAGGTACTAGTTAAAAGTTAAAAACTCATGAAGAGTACTAGATTAAGAGTAAAAATTCAAGAAAGGTACTAGCTGAAAGTTAAAAACTCATGAAGAGTACTATAATAGGATTAAAAACTCAAGAAAGGTACTAGCTGAAAGTTAAAAACTCATGAAGAGTACTAGATTAAGAGTAAAAACTCAAGAAAGGTACTAGTTGAAAGTTAAAAACTCATGAAGAGTACTAGATTAAGAATAAAAACTCAAGAAAGGTACTAGCTGAAGGTTAAAAACTCAATAAAAGTACTAGCTGAAAGTTAAAAACTCATTGAGAGTACTAGAATAGGAGTAAAAACTCAAAAAAGGTACTAGCTGACGGTTAAAAACTTATAATGATCAATAACTAAATTATAAACATATGAAGGTACTGATAAGCTTATATGTATTGGGATTGATAAATAAAAGAAAAATAATTGTATTAACAATTTAATTAATGAAAAAGATAATAAGAATAGTTTATCCTACTAGATAAGATGGAGGAAAAGGAAAAGGATTTCCATTAAGATTTGAGGTATATGTATCTTTAACTGAAGCCGGTGATGATTTTGCATTAGTTGGGTAAGGAAGACATTCAACTCCAAATGGAGATTTAATGGAGTTTAAGTTTAAATAAGCATCAGCAAAAAGAATTAAACAGGGCTTATGAAATTCCAGTAAATAATACTATAGAAAAAATAAGGGTTACCTTTGTAGGAAATGCTAATGTAATAAGATATCTAGGTACTTGGGTAGCAATTGCAGAAATAAAGGTGTTTACAAAATAAATATTTAAAAATAAATAAAGCAAAGTGCCTCCAATATTTTCGAAAATATGGAGGCACTTTACTTTATTTATTATTGAACGCTAAGAATCCATTCTTTAACTTGTGGAGTTAAACAAGCAAGATCATTTGCATCAACCTTTGATACAAATAGTAAATCTCTAGCACCAACTTTTGGTGCTAATTTTTCTAATATTTCATCAGCTGTAAATTTTGAACTTACAAGATAACTTGTTGGCATAAAGTGAGCCCACTTACCTAAACATTCTATTTCTAAAACTAAATCATAATCAGCATCGCCACCAGGAGTACAGTTAGGATCACCACAGTCACAGTCTTCACCATGTTGGTGAGCTTGTTCGTCTACTGAACATTCACTATGAGCATTATGCTCACTAGCATGACTTGTACATCCACACCCTTCATGAGAACAGCTTTCTGAAGATTGAGTTGTAGCACATTCCTCATGCACTGGTTGTTGTAAGTGATAAGTTATTAAGTATACGGACATAATAATTCCTCCTTTTAATTTAATATATAGGCTTATCTATGTAGTAGCTTTAATTGCAATGAATAACAATATGTAATTAAAGAGCCTATATTTAATATAGTACCCTAAATACAATAAAAAAACAATTATAATTGATAATAATTATCAATTCAATAGAATTAACTTAGGTTACTATTATTAATAGAATAAAGATAAGAAAAAGGTATTTTATATAAAACTCTTACTTTTTCATCCTTAATAATATAAATGTTATCAACACTAGTTTAAAACATAGGCTATATTTAAAATTAATATTAATTATATATAGAAAGTATTTAACAATTAGATGATTTATGAAAAAAATTAATAATAACTTAGTTACATAATAAATATTTTGGATAATCCAAGCATAGTATTATAGTGGGAAAGCATTACTAATTAGATTTTATATAAGGTTTGGAGGAAGAAATGAAAAGAAAAATGATAAGTAAATTAATTACTGTAGTAATGGCAGCTACTTTTATTATTAATGGATTAACTATTACAAAAGTAGATGCTACATCTAATGAAATGTCTAAAAAAGATATGGTAGTTTCAAGATTAAATCCTGTTCCACAAGAAATAGAAGTAAGTGATGGAACTGTAACATTAACTAGCTCTGTAAATATAAAGGGCTCTGATGTTGCTGATAAGGATGCCTTAAGAATTTTAACTGAATTTTTAACTGAAAATAATATAACTATTAATGAAGACTATAATGAAGAATCAACTACACTTATTATAGGAGAAGTTGATGATAATATATCTGAAATGGATGCTGAAAAGGAAAAATTAGGATTAAATAACATTTCAGATTTAAAGGATGAAGGGTATGTACTAGCTGTTGATGGAAGTAAAGAGGCTGGAACTATTTTAATAGAAGGAAAAGACGGTGATGGTACTTTTTATGGAGTTAAAACTTTAGATCAGCTTATAGAAAATAAGGAAAATACTATTACTGTTGAAGAAGTTATTATAAAGGATGAGCCTTCTATGAGAACTCGTGGTATAGTTGAAGGTTTTTATGGTAACCCATGGAGTCAGCAAGATAGATTAAATCAAATTAAGTTTTATGGTGACCAAAAAATGAATACTTATATTTATGCTCCAAAGGATGATCCTTATCATAGGACACAATGGAGACAACCTTATCCAGAAAGTCAAATGGCTAGAATGAAGGAATTAATAGACACTTCAAAGGAAAATAAGGTTGATTTTGTATTTGCATTATCACCTGGTATAGATATTAGATTTGATGGAGCAGCAGGGGAATCAGATTTTCAGGCTCTTATAAATAAATGTGAATCACTATATCAAATGGGAGTAAGAAGCTTTGCAATATTTTATGATGATATAAATAATAGAGATGGAGTAAAACAAGCTTCACTATTAAATAGGTTTAATGATGAATTTATAAAGGCTAAGGGAGATGTAAAACCACTTATTACAGTTCCTACAGAATATGATACTCAATCAATGGGTCCTATAGATAATTTAAATCAATATACTATAAACTTTTCTAAAACTTTAAGCCCTGATATTGAAGTAATGTGGACTGGTAGCTTAGTAGTTCCAGAAGGAATAGATTTAGAAAACGTTAACTTTGTTAATTCAATATATGGAAAGAGAATGGGAATATGGTGGAACTATCCTGTTACAGATTATATGAAATCAAAATTAGCTCTTGGGCCTGTTTATGGATTAGATAAGGCTTTAGAAGGAGAAGTAAACTTCTTTACAATGAATCCAATGGAGCATGCAGACCTTTCAAAAATAACATTATCTACAGGAGCTGATTATTCATGGAATACTTCAGAATATGATTATGATAAGGCTTGGAATAAGGCTATAGAAATGCAATTTGGAGACTTAGCTCCATGGATGAAAGTTTTTGCTAATCATTCAACTAGAATGGATGCAGCATGGGGAACAGGAAGAGAAGATGCTCCAGAAGTAAGAGAAACCATGGATTTATTATGGACAAAGCTTGCTAAAAATGGTGATGTATCTAAAGAAATGGAAGCTCTATATTCAGAATTTAATAATATGGTAGTGGCTGCAGATACTTTAAAGGGAAATTTACCAAGTAATGTACTTCAAGAATGTAATTCAAACTTATCTAAATTAAAGTTATTAGGCGAAAATGGAAAGGTAGCCTTAGATTATATTAATGCTAAAGTAGATAATAATGATGATGAAGCTAATAGATTAAAAGGAATTTTAGAAGGAAATATATATAACTTAAGCAATGGTTCAAGGGTTTCAGAAAAAACTGCTTTAGCCTTTATAAAAGAAGCTATGAGTTATGATCCATATCCACAAGCTGAATTTAAGGTATCAAGCACATTAGTATCACCAGGGGAAGAAGTTAAATTTACTAATTTAAGTTCAATTGTAACTAGTGATGTTGAATGGATATTTGAAGGAGCAAATATAGAGTATAGTACAGAAACAAATCCAACTGTAACTTATGAAAAGGAAGGGGTTTATTCTGTAACCTTAAAGGGAAAAAATAACTTAGGTGAAGATGTAGAAGTAAAACAAGGGTTAGTTACAGTAATAGATTCTGCAACTGAAAATAAGAAAAATCTTTCTATTGGAAAAACAGCAACGGCATCAAGCTATGTAGTTTCATCAGAAGCACCTAAATATGCTATTGATAATAATGGAAGAACTAAATGGTGTGCAGTAGGATATGGCCCTCATACATTAACTGTAGATTTAGGTTCAATAAATACTATAAGTGAAATTGGAATAAAGCATGCAGAAAGTGGTGGAGAAGCAGCAGGTTCTAACACTCATTCTTATACTGTAGAAGTAAGTAGTGATGGTGTAAATTACACAGAATTTATTAAGGTTGTAGGAAATAAAGAAAAAGAAACAATGGATAATGCTAAGGTAGCAAAGGCTAGATATGTTAGACTTAGAGTAGATAAGGCTACACAAGGAGATGACTTAGCTGCAAGAATTTATGAATTCCAAATAATGGGACTAGAAGGAGATGTAGAATTACCTCCAGCATATGAAAAGCCAGAAGATATAGTAGTATCAAAGCCATCAAATTTAAAGACATTAGAAATAACAAGTAATTCTGTAAATCTAAGTTGGAATGAACCAGAAAATAAAGTTGGATTAATAGGATATGAAATATATAAAGATGGTAAGCTATTAAAAAAAGTAAATACAAATAGCTATAATGTAGAAGGATTAAAAGCTAATAGTATTTATGGATTTAAGGTAGTAAGCAAATATAAAAATGGTGAAAAATCTAAACCTGCTTCTATAAATGTAAGAACAATAAAGTAAGAATATTTTTTAAATAGTTAGAAAAATATAAAAATGCTCTTGGGATATAATATCCCAAGGGCATTTTATTATAATGTTGGTAAGGAGTTATTTGGAGAAATACTATGATATTTATAAAGATGGATTTTTAATTTTTATGTAACATGATATAATCATTATATTAAAAACTATATCACTTAGGAAAAAAAGGTGGTGAGACTATGGACATGAATGAGTTTAAGGTACAGATTGAGGAGCAATTTAAAGAAAAATACGAAAAAGTAGTAAATGAGGATTTTGATATTTTTTATAACTCTATAAATGGGGATATAAGAAAATTAAATGATAAAAGTATGAGGGATATCATAGTCAAAAATCTAAAAAGAACTATGGTAAACACAAAGAAAAACTGGAATACTAAGGTAATTTCAGATCCTACTAGTCCATTTAATAAGGAGATAAACTTTGTTGAACTTCAATATTCACAAGTTTTAAATGGAGTAAGTACAGCACAAGAGTTTAAAAGAAACTTTAAATGTAAAAATTATAGAGAATATAAAGATAATTTATTGACTAAATTAAATGAGTGGCAAAAGGATGAAAGTAAGCTATTAACGGAATACCAATACTTAGCTTATAGACAAAAAAGATCTATAAAAATAGCTTTTAAAAATGATATATTAAAGCTATCTAGCAATTTCTTTAAAGATATAAAAATAACTAGAGTTCCGTCTATAATGGGGGAGATAGCTATAGATACTACAAATAGAATTAAGTTCTTTGAAAAAACTGAGGGAGAACAACTTGACCTTCAGTTAGATACAATAGTTCCTTCAACTATTGATAAGCTTATTTATAGTGATGGTATAAGCCAAGAAGAGCTACTTTTAAAGCTTGAGCATGAAACATTTTTAAAGATTAAAAATGGTGAAGAAGTATCAAATGTTGGAGATATAGTAGCTAAGATGGCTATTTTAAAGACTTTAAAAACCTTTAATAATTTTGATAAAAAGATAATTTTATATTTCTATCAACATTTTTATGAAGTTTTTTCAGGTAAAAAAATTGAAAAATATATTGCAGATATAGTTCAAGATTTAGGATATAAAAATCAAACTAAGTATAGAAATATGGTAGAAGATAGTATAGCTAAAATAGCTAGTATGAAAATATCATATAATTTTGAAGGACATTCTGTTAATGGGGTATTCTTTGAAGCAAAAATTGAAGGTGTTGGAACTAGAAAAAAAGCTACAGTTTATTTAAGTGGAATTATAGAAGAAGTATTTATAAAGGATAATACAATTAACTTTTATGATAATACATATAGCAACTTAAGTGCTGATGCACAGCAGTTAGCTGTAATGTTCCAAAAAAATAGAATGAAAAGAGCAGTAGAAGGACTAGGTTATAATCAAAATATTGCCCTTATGGAATTTAGTAGAAGTATATTTTGGGGAACAAAGAGAATAGATCTTCAAAGAAAGAGAATAATTACAGCATTAGATGAGCTAAAGTTAAAAAGAGTAGTTTTAAAGGATTATATTTATTATAAAAAGGATTATTCCTTTGATATAGAATATATTCCATTTACAGGGGATGCTGTAAATAAGATTCAAAGTAGTGAATTTAAATATGGAAATATAATTGAAGGAGCTATATATGAAGTTCAAAACAAAAAATAGCATCCAATTAAATTAAAAATTTTATAAAACTATTATAAAATTAATGTTTAGTATATAAACATTAATTTATGTAGAATATGTAAATAATTTTATTCAGTTTACACAAAATTATTTACATGTTTAGGCTCAATAAAATAGCCCACTCAAATTCTGAGAGGGTTATTTTATTTTTATATAAATATACCTAGCTAATTATCATCACAACAGTCGCCCTTACATATTACATCTTTAAATAATCTTAATTTTCCTTCTAAAACCATCTCAAGTTGTATTACTGTATTTGTCATATCTTCGACTGATTTATTAATTTTAATCATTTCAGCAGAAGATAAATTCAACTCTTTTCCTTTTTGAATTTTTTCCCCTTCAGCATTCAAAATATGAGCTAAAGCTGTTTGTTCAAGTGCTACTGATTCAAATATATCGCTAATTGCTTGATGACGCTCATCATTCTTGCAAACTTTAACATAAATAGTTTTGATTGTTGTTTGGCCTTTTTTATCAGTAACGCTATAACTAACATTATAAATTCCTGGTTTTGATGTGTCTACTGTATTATCAGTTACTACTATTGAACTTGTAATATCATTTCCATTGCAATCAGTTGCTGTAACTCCATTCATCGGATCGAAAACATCTCCAACATGAATACATTTATTAGTTGCATTGATTACAGGAGGGGTACATTTCTTTTCGTAGATGCCAGCATCTATATCAGTTTTTATTTCATTTTTTCCTAGAATAATAATATTAGTTAATCCAGTATTTGGATTTGGACGGCTTCCATTAGGTTCGATAACTTTTTGTTGAGTTAAAAGAAAGTCTCCATAAGGAATAAACTTAATTTTATAGTTACCGGAGGATAGTCCATTAAAGATATAGTATCCTGGATTACCATTTGAATCATTAGTGGTTATAGTTGTAGATAGTAGTGTTCCATTATCAGAATATAATTCAACAGTTACACCATTAATGCCAGGTTCACCTTGATCATATATTCCATTTTCATCTAAATCATTCCAAACAAAATCACCAATACTTGCTAAGTTATTTGTAATGACACCTGCATCAATATTTAAAATCTGTTGACTATTAGACATAGTAATATATGCTGTATATCCTGTTATAGGATCAGGCATGCTTCCATTTATTTCTCCGGATTTTTGTTGTGTTAAGGTATAGTCGCTACTTGGAGTAAACTTAACTTGATATATACCGTCTATAAGATCAGTAAACAAGTAAAAGCCTGGTTTACCATTATTATTATTAGCTGTAACAGTTTTTTGGAGTAATACACCAGTATCTGAATATAATTCTACGATTATACCATTAACGCCAGGCTCAGTTGAATCGTATATTCCATTTTGATTTAAATCTAACCAAACAAAATCACCAATAGATCCAAGAGTATTTCCTATAATTGTAACGGATACCTTATTTGGTTCTGTTGGAAGCAATGGTTCTAGAGTGCCACTTACTATTTTATTAGCTCTAACTGCATAAGAGTTATATGCAATTTTTCCAATAGCTACTCCAACAGGAGCCTTAGCACCAAGACTAACTATTAAACGATCATATGGTTTTAATATAACATTTGCTCCTGTGGTCACACGAACTGAGCGTAAAGTTGTGATATCTGATGGTGGTACTGAAGTCCAGTCTCCTGTGCCTATTGGATTTCCAAGTTCATCGAAACGTTTTGGATCAGTGCTTGTTGAATATTGGATTATTATTTCAGGATTTGGATCAACTGGATCACCAATTACATTTACAATTTCAGCCGTTATTATTGAAGTTGCATAAACATCAAATTGTGATCCTCTTGGGGAACTAGTTAAAATAACGCCTGTATCACCAACATAAGGGAGTATATCTACTACTTCAATATCTTTCAAATCTATAGGTTGATTGTTAGTGACTTGTAATTTATAATTAATTTTTCCACCTTGAACTGTTAAACCGCTGTTGGTATAATCTAAATCCTTTTCACCTTTGACAAGTTTTTTTAAAGAGAATTCAGATGTTGTTAAAACAACTCCTTGTGCTTCTGCATAAGAAAGTCTATCAGTTAGTGTAAGACCATCAGCATCAACATCAAGTGGGTCATTTACTTCATTGTAAACAAATAGTGCAATATTTCCAGGCATACCTTCCCATACTTTATTAGTAAATGATGTAGGTGGATTAATTTCTACAAAGGCCTTAAAAACTACACTAATTCCGCTACTAGTTGGAAGAATAAAATTAAAGAAAGACCAACGTAATAAAGTTTGACCTGTTCCAGCAAAATTTGTAATTATATCACGTGTAGGTAGGGGAATAGGAAAACCAGGTTGCCTTGAATCGTAAGATTTACCTGTTACGATGTCGTAATATATAAAATACTCACTATCCTTTACATATCTTAAACCAGTAGGCATTAAATCTGCAAAGATTGGTTCTATTGTAATTGTATTTGCTGCATCTCCAGTAATTATTACTTCAAATTCTTCTAGTGGATAATAAGCAGGTTGTGATGGACTGAATCCTTTAACTACACGTAAATCTGAAGCTCCATTTACGTTTGTATCCCATAGTGCAGTTTTGCTTATATTACCAGAGGTTGCAACTGCTCTATTAGTAAATTGTGATCCCATAATAGCTGATGAATTTGTTATCCCATTGATTATAAGGTTATGACCTGAATTTGCTACATTTAAATTTTGAGCTGTTAATTTTATTTTAGCTATTCTATCACCTAGTGGAATGAATGGTGTCAAATCAGTAAGTGGATATGGTCCATTTGCAATATTTTGAATTACTGGAATATAATTTGATGGATTTGATGCAAGAGCTATATAGATACTATAATTAACTAATCCAGTAGATGCATCTAAACGGAAAGAACTTATATCCACTTCATTAGGAATAAAATCCTCAAGTATATAGTTACTTAGAGTAACATTTCCAGTATTAGTATTTACAATTTGCCAGTCAATAGGTCCTCCTACCACTGTAGTTCGAGTTCCAAATTTATAAAAATCAAATCCGGCAGCAGATGGGTCATAAACAGATAAAGTTAAAAGAGCATCATTTCTTGAAGTGCCATTTATCGTCCATTTCCCAGTATTAACAAATTTTTGCCCCGGAGTAACTGTTGAGGATACCGTTGCTTTAAACATAACATCATAGCGAGCACCATTATATTTTGGAAGATTAAAAGTAAGAGTTTTTCCACTCCAGCTGCCAGTTAAACCATTTGCTGATGGATCTGAATAACCACCAGAAGGAACATCATTACCTATTGGTATAAATGTTGTAACAGGTGTTAACTCAGATGGAAGTACATCTGTTATAGTTACATTAGTTATTGAAGCACCTGGATCATTATTGTTAGTAAGTGATAAAATAAAGGTGATTTCATCACCTGGATTTACAATGTTTGACGGTTGGGCAAATTTAGTTAGAACGAAGTTCTCGTCAAGATTTAGATTTACTGTTGGTGCAGACCCTTGTGCTACTACTACTCCATCTGCAATTAAATTTGCAGTATTAGTAAAGCTATCATTATCTACTCTACCAGGTCCAAATGAGCACGCAATAGTAAATGATAAAGATGTTCCTGCAGTAACAGATCCTAAGTTAAAGCTAACCTCTGTTCCTCCTGAAACTGGTGTACTAGTAATACTCTTTATTTGTCCGCCGATTGGAGGCAAAATAAACTGAATTTTACTTGGGAAAAAATCAATAATTTTTCCTTCTTGAGCTGGTTGAGTTAGTCCACTATATGCTGCATTTATTGTATATATAAATATCTCAGAGCCATTAACTGTAGTCTTATTGACTGTTTTAGTTATTTGCGCCATATATTTTCTCCTTATATTTCATCAATAGATTTATTCACATAATAATATATGACATATTTATTTACTTTGTGACAAAATTTCACAATAGGTTTCGTATAAAGTGAACACAGATTATTAAAATTTACATATAATAAAGTAATAATATATACCAGGTATTTTGTATGAATAATCTAACTAAATGTATGTAAATAAATATTGGGATTAACAATCCTATAAATTATTTTGAACTTGTTATGATTTAGATGAAAAATGTGTTGGGATTCAGTATAATGATTCAATAATAAAATATTTAAGCTCGATTCAGATAAGAGAAATTGTAGTATAACTATAAAAGAATTGTGCTTTAAATGAAATTATTGTAAGAAAAAATTGTGTGATAAAAAATCAAATCATTGTAACGATAAATGCTTTTATGGAAGCTTAAATTGACAACTTATTAAAACTTATAAATTATAAATTGATTTAGTAACAAATATCGACATAAAGTCATAAAATATATTGAATAAGGATATAGAAAATAAATTCTATGGAGGAATTACAAAATGGGAATGCCTATTATTACACCTAGTGAAACAACAAGATGTCAAGCCATTACAGATATTATAGAATCAGTTGCTTTAGAGCAAACTGCCCTTTCACATATTTTAAATGCGGAGGGTGAAAAGATTCAAAAAGTAGTTGCTAACGCTAAATCTTCTGATGAATTGCTTGCAGTAAATAAATCAGTTCAATCCATGGTGAATACTATTACTAGACTTGAAATGGTATTACAAGCTAAACTTGAAATGTTTGAAGATTGCTTATGCAAAGATTGTAATGGTAATGGCTAGAAAATTAATATCTACATGTCTTTGTTAAGGTATTTGTAGTATAGATTTTTTAAAATCCTCATTTATAATAAATAAAGATAATTATTGTAAATGAGGTAAATTATTATCTTTGACCCTGTAAGAAAACTTTGTGTATCTAAAATTTCTTCTTATAAACAATTAAAGATATTTTGATTTGTATTATGCTTTCAACTTACTGGATATATTTACTAAATAGTAAGGATAATACACTGAAATAGAAGACTTTTTTAAGAACTTTAACATTGGGGAACCTTTGTTGAAGTTTTTTATTTGTTAATTTATAATATAAACTTTTATTTAATGCCCCTTCCAGGATCCCTTTAAACCAATATTCAAGTGATTATAAAACCTCATTTGAATTGATAATTTAAGAGAATTAATATGAGCTTAAAATAACTTTAAAAAAATGACATAGTAAAAACTCCACCTTGGTAATTAGTTGATATATTAATTATCACCAAGAAGGAGTTCATATTTATTCAATTTACATAAAGTTATTTATAGTTTATAGTATCTCTTAATTTTAAAAGAGTTACGTAGAAAAGCTTATTCTAGCAGATAAAGCCTTTATTTACAAGGTTTTTGACATGGGTTAGCACATGGACCACAACTATCTTCACATACAGTTGATCCACAATTCAACCCTCTAAATCCTGAAGTAACTGATCTCTCTGGTCCAGTTGCAGCCTTACCAACTATGATAGTGAAATCACATCCATCTGTACATGGGCAAATATCAAATTGATAGAATCCCAAACAATCAGAAACTGTGTGTGCAATTCCAACTAATCCATTAGATGTCATTTTTACTAACTTAACATATGCACAGCCAATTGGTTTTCCATCACAATCTTTAACTTGTCCCCACACTCTTACTGAATTTCTATATCCAACTATTACATCAGCTTTAATTTCACTATCTTTACTATTAACACAAAAGTTAACACTATTTCCTATAACTGAAATGTTATCATCACAACTTTTTACTGGAGCATTATCATTAGGTTTACAATCCCTATGCTGATAATTAGGCTTTTTATAGTTATCATGATCATCCATATAGAAGTCTGCTGCTGCCTCTATAGAGTAATCTATTGAATTGTTATAAGATGAATATTCTTTATTCATTTTTCAAATCCTCCTGAGAAAATATATTTCTATATTAATGTATTTTTGTTTTTCGAATTTGCTACTATTTTGTAAGTTATTATCTAAAACAAATTTATATTTAATATATTATTACTTTATAGGTTATCCCTGGAGTAATATCCTTCCTTATAAAAGTAAACATCCCACTAGAATCTGTAATGGCATCTCCATCTTGAATTCTATCTACGCCATACCCTCTGTGAATTTCCTTAAGCAAAGTAACAATTTGACCTTCAACTATTTTGCCTTCTAAATCTTTCACTATTCCACATATTTTTACTATTTCTTTAGTTTTTAATATAATATCTAACTTGTAATCGTCCGTACATTTACATATATCTATATCTACATAGCTATTATCAAAAATATACTCAACTATGATGGTATACTCTAAGCTTAATTTTTTATTAACTTGTAAAAACTCATTAGTTTTATCTATAAATTTATCAGTAATACAATTAAATTTTTTACTCAATTATTTATTCTCCTTCTAGTAAGAAAATGTTAAATGTTCGGATTAAATAGTTCTCTTTATATAATATACTCATTAATTTAATTTGTTACTTTAAAGTAACAAATTAAACACGAGCTAATTTATCATCGTATATTTTTAAGCTGATATTATATTAAATTATATAAAATCAGAATTAAATTATAAGTCAGAATTAAATTAGAATAAATGGTATTAACTTTATTTAATATATTGGAATATTATAAATTATATATAATTTAGAAAAGGGGATAGTTGATTTGGCTAAAGTTATTAGAGATCTAATTCATTATGAAGGAATTGAAACTTGCAGATACACAAATAGAAGTTTTAGAGCAATGAACATAGATAATACATTTTGTATACCAGTAAATAAATCAGACATAGAAAAGATTGTAAAGGTGGGTGTTAATGGAAAAGTATATAAATATAAATTAATAAAAACACCAGTTGGAAGGTCCTTAGAGGGACAAATCCTCACTGGTTATAAGTTGTTGATAATGGGAGAGCTACAATTAGAATATCAATATGTTGAATTGGAAAAAAAACAAAATGTTCATACAGTATATAATAGAGTCCCATTTGCTGGAAGTGTGGTTATGCCAGAAATGTTTAATATATGTGAAATATTGCATCCAATGATACTAATAGAGGATATAGACACAAATAAAGTAAGTACTAGGTGTATTTATACAAACGTAACAATAATGTTAAATGTAGATATATGTCAAAATGAAAAGGAAGTATTTAATCATATTAACAAGGTTCATAAATTATAAAGTGATAGGATGTATTTACGAATAGGCCTTATTTTTAAAAGCTAAATAAAATTAATAACACTTTAATTATACCTGAATATAATACATTATGTGACATTTTGTAAAAGTCACATAATTTTTTTAGTATAAGGAGGAGTGTTATGGTTACTGTAAGTAGAAATTTGATTCAATATTATGGAATAGAAACTTGTAGTTATACAAATGGGAATTTTAAACAATTTAATGTTGATAATACGTTTTGTATACCAGTTGTTAAGCCAGATATAGAACAAATTGTAAAAGTGTGGGGACAGGTGAAAATTAGTAATTATAAAATAATAAAAACCCCAAAGGCAAAATCATTAGAAGGTCAAGTTTTAACTGGATTTAAGCTTGTTATTATGGGGGAGATTCAAATGAAGTATGAATATGTAGCGCTAGAGAAAGAACAAAGCGTTCATACTGCTCACAATATAATACCATTTTGTGAGTATATAGTAATGCCAGAAGAATTTAATCCAATAGCAGTAGTTTTCCCAACTATATCAATAGAAGATATATACTCAGAGCAATTAAGTGATAGATGTATTTATAGTAATATAACTATGATGATAAATGCTGAAATTTGTTAGGAGGTGGTTATATGATAGCTAATTTTAAAAGTTGTATGCAGACAGGGCTTCCAGCGGATCCTAAATATTTTAAGGAAGAAGCTATTTGCGAGGTACTAACAATTCCTTGTCAAAAGCCAGATATGGAAAGGCCTTTAGAGGTGATAGTATGGGCAGAAATAGAAAATATTAGAACTGTTGAAACTGAACAGGGGGTATCAGTAGAAGGTCAAAAGTTATCTGGTACTAAATTAGTAGTTGAAGTAAGGTTAAAGGAAAAGTTAACTTATGTTGCAAATGAAGCAACACAGACTGTTCATGCAGCTCACTATGAAACTTTAAAAAGTATGTTTGTAATAGTACCTTCTGAGTTAAATGGAAAACCTATTTGTAATTTATTGAAGTCACAAAGATTAAGAGTTATACCATATGTGGAGGATGTTACTTGGAGGATGCTTGATTGTAGAAATATTCACAAATGTGTAATGTTATTTTTAGACGTTAAAGCCTGTTAAAAAATTTAAGAAAGAGGTGATATTATGGCGTTAACAAATGTTTTTTCATCAGTACAAAGAGGAGAAATAATTTTTACTGGTAATACGTTAGGGTTAGCGGGTTATTCAACATTAGTAGTTCCATTGCCTACGGGAACAACACCACCATTACTTCCAGGGCCAGGTGCAGTTGATAGCATAGGAACTTTTATTACAACTCAAAATCTTACAGCTCCAGGAGGATGGCCTCAAGGAACTACAGATAGTTATTTACAAAATTCATCTTCTGCTATAGCTAATATACTTTCAGGAAGTACAGTTCTTCATGCTGAGTTGGTTTGGGCAGGTACGGCAATAAATCAAAATGGAAATGTATTAGGGAATTTAAATGATCCTATTAACTTCACAAGTCCGGTTGGGACTACACAAATAACAGCTAACTTAGTAAAAACAGTTATAGCTACAGGTTCAGCAAATACCTATTATATTGCAAATGCAGATGTAACTTCATTAGTTCAAGCAGGTGGGGCAGGAACTTATACAGTAGGGGCTGTTCCAGGAGCAATTGGTAATTCGGTGAATACAATTCCTCCATTTACCCCACCTAATAATGTAACTCCACAAGATTTTTTAGGTTGGACATTAATGATTGCGTATAGAAATGATTCATTACCAGTTAGAAATCTTGATTTATGGGTAAATGATACTTTAGTTAATGCAGCTGGTCTACCGCAGGATATAAACGTAACAGGACTTGCAACAGCTACAACAGGAGCTGTTGCAGGAAAATTATTTTTATCATCAGGAGAGGGAGATGCAAATATACCTGGAGACCAAGCCTTATTTGGACCAAATACAGGGTCTTTAGTTAATATAGGAAATATTGTACCTTCAATAAATCCAAATCCAGGAACAGCACCGAATAATCCTAATAATAACTTCTTTGGGAGTCAAATAAATGGCAATAATGGACTATTGGACACTAGTGGAACATTTGGAACTAGCAATCAGGATTCATTTCAGAGAATAAATTATCCAGCAGCAAGACAAGGCTGGGATATAACATCAGTAGATGTTAGTAATGAATTATTAAACAATCAAACTAGCGCAGTTATTAGATTAACAACAATTGGTGATTCTTATGTAAATAGTTCTGTTGGATTGCAGGTAAATGCATTAGAACCAATATTCACATTAACTAAAAATGTTGATAAAACAGATGCTTATGTTGGAGATACATTAACCTATACAATTGTTATGACTAATATAAGTATAATTAATGCAGATAATGTTATATTTACAGATACAATACAACCTCAGGCAAGTTTTGTACCAGGTTCAGTAACTATAAATAATATTTCTCAGCCAGTAGCTGATCCGCAGACTGGAATAAATTTAGGAACTATAATTCCTAATGAAACTGTTACAATTAAATTTACAGTAAAAGTTAATTCACTACCACCAACTCCACCAACTCCACCACAAGTATTTAATGATGGAGCTATTGATTATACTTTTGAAGCAGTTGTTGGGGAGATAATAACTGGAAAGGATACAACTAATCAGGTTTCAACAAATATAGAGACCCCAAATTTAAATGTTCTTAAATCAGTAGATAAAGCTTTTGCAGATATAAATGATATAATCACTTATACAGTTACACTAATAAATGAAGGAACAATAGCTTTAAATGATGTACTATTTCAAGATACAATACCAGCAGGAACAGCGTATATACCAGGTTCATTAACTGTAACAAGCGCTCCAGTTGGGGTGACATTTACAGGAACAAATCCAGAAACAGGAGTAACAATAAATTCTATAGCGCCATCACAAGTAGTAACAATAACATGGAAAGTACAAATTGGTAATACGGTACCAAATCCTAATCCAATACCAAATATAGGTAGAGTAAGTTCACCGCTTATACCAGAGTTTAATACGAATACTGTAACAACTCTTGTTAATAATGCTGATTTAAATATTGTTAAGTCTGTTAATAAAGCAGAGGCAGTTGTTGGAGAATTAGTAACTTATACTATTACTGTAAGTAATGTAGGAAGTACTAATGCAAATCCAGTAACATTAACAGATATAGTGCCAAATGGAACAACATTTGTACCAACATCAGTTATTATAGATGGTATTCAGCAACCAGCAGCAGACCCAAATGCAGGAATAAGTATTGGGCCGATAACACCAGGACAGACAAGAACTATAATCTTTACAGTAACTATAGATGTATTACCAAATCCGAATCCAATGCCAAATAAGGCTACTATTAATTATCAATATATCGTAAATCCTTTAAATCCTCCAGTTCAAGTTACAAAAGATAGTAATACTGTATTTACCCGTGTTGGAGTAGCACAAGTAACTAAATCTGTTGATAAGAGTTTTGCAAATTTTGGTGAAATAGTAACCTATACTGTATTTTTAAACAATACAGGTACAGCTCCAGTAAATAATATATTTGTTCAGGATACAATACCAAATGGAACCACATTTGTACCAGGTTCGTTAACTGTAACAAGTGCTCCAGCAGGAGTAACATTTACAGGAACTAATCCTGAAACTGGAATATCTATACCAACAGTAATTCAAGGACAATTAGTTACAATAACATGGAAAGTACAAGTAGGTAATGTATTCCCAAATCCAAATCCTATTCCAAATATAGCTACAGTTTCTGCAGATGGACTAACACCTGTAACAACTAATACTGTAACAACTCAAGTTAATAATGCTACTTTAGCAGTAGTTAA